>JAFAOB010000192.1 GCA_019238055.1 Alphaproteobacteria bacterium | reverse complement strand
GACTGCCCACGCCCCCGACCAGATGGCGGCCGGCTCTACATGCGTCTTTGTGCGCGTCGAGAGGTAGTAAATCTATTGGGAAACGTATCAAACTCGTCACGGCGGCCCGAGGAATCCCACACATTGTTTATGAATTTGGTTTATTTCTTGCCTCGTCGCGTCATTTAGAGTTATGCCCTGCAGATTAGATTCGCTCCTCTGCTGTGGGGCGCTCCCGAAGATATGAACCTGAATGCCAGCTTGCAAAGCGTCGTCCACAATGATGCCCCCCCCTTTATCTACCCCAGTAAAAACTATCGATTTCAATACGCCCTCGGTTTGTGTCGGGCATAGCTGGGTCGAAAATAACTTACCCTGCTCTTCCCCCAGCATGGTGTAACGAGTCCGTCCGTTCGGCTGTAACGTGTCGCGATCACACCCGCAAAATGTCCCATCGGGAGCGGCAAAGAAGGCATATTCGAGCGTGAGCGTTAAACCTGTCGGATTCAGAAAGACGAAATCTGTATTGTCGGTCGTTATGGGCGCGCCCCCCGTGAAGTCCTGAAACGAATCATTGAGCCTCCAGTGACCTACCACATACGGACTTGAGTCCTGCGCGGTGGCGGATGCGAGAGGGATCAATAGCGACGCGACCGTCAGCGCGGCTAATGCCAAAAATCGACGTAGCATTTCCACAACTGTCCTCCCCTTGAACTGACATTATCCCAATGATTGATCTTTGTCAGATCAGAATGCACCTGTTCGACCCATAGAACAAGGCCAACCCGGCCGCGCCACGCTCTCGCTGGCAACTCACGAAGATTTTACCGCATCAATGGCCTGGGATACCCTCCAGGCGTGCTGCCGCGATAGCAGCGCGCGCTGCGTCTCCCAAAGGTTGTGCCGAGCGCCTGCCCTTGAGGGCGCAGATTTCACAGCAGGAATAACCACCCCAGTGATCGAAGCCCAACCGGCTCGACATCAGCGCATGAGCACTGATTGAATGGGAGAGAAGGAATGAGAAAGTCTGCTGTCGGCGCATCATTGTCATTCGATGCCCGAGGAGGGCCTGCTCTCCATCCATCAGCGGTCGTTCCCTTCTGCTCGCAGAAGGCCGGCCCGTCAGTAGGCACTGGTCAGCTGGGATTCAGGGCTGTTCGGCGGGATGAGGGACCGGCGGAACGGGTAAGGCTCTCGGTGGCTTGGGCTCGCCGTCATCAGCGTCGCCTTCGGCCGCCCGTTCGAGCACCGGATAGGCGAGCGCGGCGATATGAGAATGGACCCGACGCAGGTCGCGCACAGTGCGCAGAAAATCACTGCTGTCGATGCGGGCAGCGCCACCGGTTGTGTCCGAGATCTGCGGCGAGCGGGTTCTCAGGCCGGTTGCCTCCAGCTCTAACCGGCGCATCAGCCGCTTTCGGGTCATTAACAACCGCGCCTCGCGCAGTGCGGGATCGCCACGGAGGAATACCGTCAGCCCAAGCTGGAGACTCTGCACCAGCTCGGCGTGCATCGTCCCGATCATCTCGAGTTCTTGGGCCGAAAATCCCCCGGTGCGCCGGGCGCGCCGGGCGGCGAACTCCAGGAGGTTGTTGGCAACGATATCGGCGGCGTGCTCAAGGTTGATGATCGCCGACAGGATCTCCTGGCCGCGCGCGCCCTCATCCTCGTCGTCGAGCGGTTGCTCATTGCCGATATCAGCGAGGTAGCGACGAATCGCGGCGCCCAGCCGATCCATGATCCGCTCAGTCCGCGAGATCTCGCTGGCGCGATGGCGGTCAGCCGACTGGAAAACTTCGAACGCCCCGCGCAGCAGGATTTCGAACATGTCGGCCATGCGCAGCGTCTCACGGGTCGCATTGGCTAACGCCACGCTTGCCGTGGCCAACGCCGCTTCTTCGAGGTGGATCGGCTTTGCGGGATCGGCCGAGGGCGCTGGGTCAGGGAACAAGCGCAACAAGGCGGCCGCAATGCGGTTCGTAAGGGGCAGGAATATGACGGCGAGGACAAGGTTGAAGGTTGTGTGGAAATTAACCGCCAGACGGGCCCCTGTCGGCTCGACATGCGCGAGCAATTCGGCGATTGGCGACAGGAACGGCAATGCGACAACGCAGCCCGCCGCGCGGACCAGGAAATTGCCGAACGGCAGACGCCGTGCTTGGATGGAGCCGGCTTCGGCAAGAGGTGGCAAGGTGCCGCCGAGATTAGCTCCCAGCACAAACGCCAGCGAGGAAGCCGGGGTGATCACTCCCGCCGTGGCAAGCGAGGCGATCAGCAGAACTACAGTTACGCTCGAATGACAGGCCCAGGTCAAAGCCGCCGCGATGATCAGCGCCAATATCGGCTGACCCGAGAGCGATCCAAAGACAGCCCGCACTACCGGCGCCGACTCGACCGGTGCCAGGGTGTGGGCCAGCGCACCGAGCGCCAACAGCATCAACCCGAGGCCGATGGCAACGCGCCCCAAGTTCTTGGCCCGGCTGTTGCCCGACGATCGAAAGAGGATGATGCCGACGAGCACCAGCACCGGTGCCACCAAGGAAATATCGAACGCGAGCACCTGGGTAATCAGAGTGCTGCCGAGGTTCGCCCCCAACATGACAGCGAGAGCCGGCGCCAGGTCGATGGCACCCTTTGCGGCAAACGAGGTTGCCATCAATCCGGTGGCAGTGCTGCTCTGGAGCAAGGCGGTGACCGCGAGCCCGGCGAGGAGCGCGTAGACCCGCGCGCGCCGGCCAGGGCGCGACAGGCTGCGACCGAGCCACAGGCGCAGCTCCGTCCCAAAGCCGCGTTCAATGCCGCTGGTGACCATGTGGGTCCCCCAGAGCAGGAGCCCGACATAGCCACCCAACTGCAGCAGGATCAGGGTCCCCGACATTTGATCTCACGCCTTTATTGTGAGACCGCGAGCCGGGCCGGCGGTCAGACTGCCCCCGTCGCGAGTGCGACGATGCGGACGAGGACTAGCCCGCCGGCGACGACGAGATATCCCCGCAGCACGATCATCCAGATCCGCGTCAGCAGTGTCATGCGCAGCGGCGGCAATTGGTGCAGCGGCGGCATGCGCCAAATCATTCGGCCAAAGCTGTCGGTCCAAATCGTCCGACCTTCTCGACGGACGAGCAGCAATGTCACGGCAATCGCGAGAGCAAACAATGCCCCGCCAGCGAGAATGGCGATGATCGTGCGCTGACCAATGTCGGGGAAGAGCACCGATGCCGTCAGGATGATCGACAGCATCACCAACGCTGCGATCACCATCCCGGTAAACAGGTTGACCCAGCGGCCGTTAACCCACGGGCCGAGCACAGCGTCGTCATTGCACAAGAGCAGTAGGAATACCGTCGCGCTCGGCAGAAGCACGCCCGCCAACGCCTGCACCGCGTTGGTGAGGAGCCCGAGCGGCGTCCCCGGCGTCAACACCAAAGCTGCCGCCAACACGACGAGACCCCCATAGACGGCATAAAATGCCTTCGCCTCCTTCGGCTTCCGGTGCAATGAGTGGCGCAACGACAGCACGTCTCCGATTGTGTAAGCCGTCGACAAGGATACCGCCATTGCCCCGATCACGCTGGCGTCGATCAGGGCAACCGCAAAGAATACTCCGGCAATATGACCGGCATATTTCCCCAGACCTGCCGCGACGGCGCCCGCATCCTGGAAATTGCCGAACTCCGGGTGGCCGGCAAAGGTCGCAGCGGCGAACGCCATCATCGCCACGCCACCAATGATGACGAGCACGATTCCGAGCCACAGATCGGCGCGCTCATAGCCTATGAACCCGGATTCCCCATATGCATCTCGTCGACTTGCCCGAGCACCGCAGAGATCCTGGCGAAAATTCCGATTCCTGCTTTCACCCGTCGCCTATCGCACGATTCGACCGCCACCTACGGCTATCTACCTGATTTGCCTAAGGAATGAGGACTAGAAGTCAACCAGCCGCCAATCCATCCGGGGAATCCGGGATGAATCGCGGCGTAATGCGCTTGTCGATGACATAGCTCTGCTGGAAGAAAAGCTGCCAGGGCGCAACCGTCGTGCCGACGATCGCGATAATCAGCAGTATGACTTCGCTGAGCTTGCCGCCGGTCGGCAGGCTTGGCAGGACAAGATCGTGCGCGATCTGCGTCAACGGCGGGTGTGCCCATAGGAGTATCGGCACGAGCAGTAGGCTGCCAAAGCATAATAGGAGTGAGAACCGCTCGAAGCGACGGAAGTCGCCGGTTCCGGCGGCGGCGATGATGACGGCGGCGGCCGCGATCACCCCCAGCTCTTTTGGCAGGCCGAGATAGCCGAGCGCCAGGCTGATGCCAATGAATTCGGTGACGATTGTCAGCGCGTTCAGCAGGAACAGATCAATGACGCTGAATGCGCCCCAGAACTTGCCGAAGCGCTCCAGGATCAGCCGGGCATGACCGACGCCGGTCACCGCGCCCAGACGCAGAACCATCTCCTGGTTCACGTAGAGTACCGGAACCAGCAGCAGGAGTGTCCACAGCAGGGTGGTCCCATAGTCCTGCCCCGCCTGCGTATAGGTGCTGAACGCGCCAGCATCGTTGTCGCCGACCATGACGATGAGACCCGGTCCCAGGATGGCCAGCAAGGTTCGCAGGCGCGGCCACCAGCCACGGCGGGGTGCGATATCGCAATGACGAATGGTGCCGAGGGCGCCGCGAATGTCGCCGATATGGGCTTCGTCGAGGACGGCGCGGGCGCGCGGCGTCTCGCAGAGGTCAGTCGTGGACATAGTC
>JAFAOB010000137.1 GCA_019238055.1 Alphaproteobacteria bacterium | reverse complement strand
ATCGCCTTCCAGGTCGGCAGCTATCGGGCATTGCGCGAGGCTTATGTCCACCTGGTCCAGAATGGCGTCGGGATCCTGCGTGCCACCAACCACGTCAATCAGCGCAGCTTTTATTTTGCCGATCCGGACGGCAATACGCTCGAAATCTATTACGAGATGCCGCACGCGCTGGAGATCTTCGCCGGCGGCCGCGCCGATGATGATGAAGCACTGCCGGTTAGCGGCAAGGACGAGCCATTGCCGACTTGGCTGCTCGAAGACTGGCCGAACCCGGATATGAAGGCGCGGATCGAGCAGCTCCGTCAGCGTCGCAGCGAGCCCGCACCCGTCTGAGACATAGACATGTTGTGATGATCCTTGCTGCGTCGGGCCGGGCTCCGCCGCGGCTGGGTTCATCAATAAAGGTCGCAAGAGTTGCCTTGTTCGGTGTACGGATAAATCAAGCCTGGGAATTCACGGGCGATTGCGGCGGGTCATCGCCTGTTGGTGCTTTTGTATTCTTGGCGTCCCTGCGCCTGGCATTGATCTCCCCCGCCCACTGCATCAACGATGCGACGGGTGTCGATATGCACTCGAGCGCCATCGAAAGTCCCGTGAAGGTCGCCATTTTGCGTCGTCGGCGTTAATGTTCTTCCCGCAAAAAGTCGGAGGAAGTCCGGATGTTGAAAATGGCCGCCCGCATGGGCGTGCTCGGGACCGAAACTGCTTTCGAGGTGTTGGCCCGCGCCAATGCGCTCGCCGCGCAAGGCCGTTCGATAATCAATCTCGGTATTGGCCAGCCCGATTTCCCGACCCCAGCACACATTGTCGAGGCCGGCCGCAAAGCGCTCGCCGATGGCCATCATGGCTACACGCCGGCAAACGGCATCCCACAGCTGCGCGAAGCAGTGGCCGCCGATCTCTATCGCCGCCACCGTACCGAGGTGTCGCCGGCGCAAGTGCTGGTCGTGCCCGGCGGCAAGGTGACGATGTTTTTTGTGATCCTGATGTTTGGTGAGCCGGGAGTCGAGATCCTCTATCCGAACCCCGGCTTCCCAATCTATGAAAGCGTGATCCGTTTTTCGGGCGCCGTGCCGGTGCCGATCCCGCTCCATGAAAGCGCCGGCTTTTCGTTCAGCGCTGCCGAGGTGCTGGAAAAGATCACCCCTCATACACGGCTGATGATCATCAATAGCCCGGCCAACCCGACCGGCGGCGTGGTGCCGCGCGCCGAATTTGATCATTTGGTCGCCGGGCTCGAACGCCATCCGCAGGTCGCGATCCTGAGCGACGAGATCTATGGCGAAATCCTCTATGACGGCGCCAAGCATGTGAGCCTGCTCAACTATCCATCAATCCGCGACCGTCTGATCCTGCTTGATGGCTGGAGCAAAACTTATGCGATGACCGGCTGGCGGCTCGGCTACGGCGTGTGGCCGCCGGCGTTGTTTGCCGCCGCCGAGCGGTTGGCAATCAACTGCCATTCTTGCGTCAACGCCGCCACGCAATTCGCCGGAATCGCGGCGCTGACCGGCCCGCGCGAGCCGGTCTGCCATATGGTTGAGGCTTTTGCCGAGCGCCGCCAATACATCGTTGAGGCGCTGAACCGTTTGCCCGGCTTTCGCTGCGCTCGTCCCGGGGGTGCTTTTTATACCTTCCCGAACGTGACCGGGACCGGGCTCGACGCCCGCACATTGCAAGGCCGCATGCTCGAAGAGGTCGGGGTCGCGACCATCGCCGGCACCAGCTTTGGTGAGTTCGGCGAGGGTTATCTGCGGTTCTCCTATGCCAACAGCCGCGATGCGATTGCCGAGGCGATCGCGCGGATCGATAAGTTCCTGGCAACCCTCTTGGCCGATAATGCCTCAGAGTAAGACGGATCTTTCAGGCGGATCGATTGCGCCCCTTAGGATAATTGATTAGAAAATAGGCACAAGCGCGCTGTTTTGGCCGGTGGGACCGCCGGCAAGCGCATAAAACTTGCAGGTCTGATCACCGGTTCAGATTGGCATGAGCCGTGCGTGGGCTCAAGCGGATCCAGGGAGTTTGACAAGGATGAAGAAGATCGAGGCTATCATCAAGCCGTTCAAACTCGACGAAGTGAAGGATGCCCTCCATGCGGTCGGGATCCAGGGCATTACCGTCACCGAAGCGAAGGGATTCGGGCGGCAAAAGGGTCACACCGAGCTGTATCGCGGGGCTGAATACGTCGTCGACTTCCTGCCCAAGGTGAAGATCGAAGTTGTCATGGAGGACGCGCTGGTCGAGCGTGCGGTCGAGGCGATCCAGCAAGCGGCGCATACCGGCCGGATCGGTGATGGCAAAATTTTTGTGGCCAGTATCGACGAGGCAATCCGCATCCGTACCGGAGAGCGCGGGCCTGATGCGATTTAGGGCGAGGCGTCGGCAGATTGGGCTGTAACCCTTGTGTCAGCCGGCGACCGCTTGACCGGATGATCGGGTATTGATCGCCCGTCCTGCCCTGGCGTAAGCAAGAACCTTGAAATGATTTTGGAAATTCAACAACGGAACCCGTGAGATGTCCGACACCGGCAAAGTGATAGCGCTGATCAAGGAGCACGAGGTCAAATACGTCGACTTTCGGTTTACCGATCCGCGCGGTAAATGGCAGCATCTGGCACACCATGTTCGGACGATCAGCGAGAACTTCCTCGAGGAAGGGGTGATGTTTGACGGCTCGTCGATCGCCGGGTGGAAGGCGATCAACGAGAGTGACATGATGCTGGTGCCGGACTGTGCGACCGCGGTGCTCGACCCGTTTGCGGCGCAAACCTCGCTGATCGTCTTTTGCGATGTGCATGAACCGCTGACCGGCCAGCCCTATGGCCGCGACCCGCGTTCGACCGCAAAAAAGGCCGAGCGCTATCTGGTCGCGTCAGGCATCGGCGACACTGCCTATTTCGGGCCCGAAGCCGAGTTCTTCATCTTTGATGATGTGCGCTATTCGGCCGGCATGAACGGGGCGATGTATGCGATCGACAGCACCGAGGGGCCCTATGTCTCAGGCAAGGAATTCCCCGATGGCAATACCGGTCACCGGCCGCCTATCAAGGGCGGCTATTTCCCGGTGCCGCCAGTCGACAGCCAGGCTGATCTCAGAGCCGAGATGCTCTCGGTAATGGTCGATATGGGGCTCAAGGTCGAAAAGCACCACCATGAGGTGGCGCCCAGCCAGGCCGAATTGGGCTTTGAGTTTTCGACCTTGGTCGACACCGCCGACCACATGCAGATCTACAAATACGTGGCGCAGAACGTCGCTCAGCAATACGGCAAGACTGTTACTTTTATGCCGAAACCGGTGATGGGCGACAACGGCTCGGGCATGCATACCCATCAATCCTTGTGGAAGAACGAGAACACGCTCTTTGCCGGCAACCTCTATGCTGATTTGAGCGAAACGGCACTTTATTATATCGGCGGCATCATCCGGCATGCCAAGGCGATCAACGCCTTCACCAACCCAACGACAAACAGTTACAAGCGCTTGATCCCGGGCTTTGAAGCGCCGGTGTTGCTGGCCTATTCGTCGCGCAACCGCTCGGCCTCGTGCCGCATCCCGTTTGTCTCAAACCCGAAGGCCAAACGCGTCGAGGTACGCTATCCCGACCCCGCTGCCAATCCCTATCTCGCCTTTGCGGCGATGCTGATGGCCGGGCTCGACGGCATCCAGAACAAGATCCACCCGGGCGATCCGATCGACAAGAACCTCTACGACCTGCCTCCCGAGGAGTTGAAAGATATCCCGGTCGTCTGCGGCTCATTGCGTGAGGCTTTGGGCGAGTTGGCGCGCGACCACGCCTTTTTGCTGAAGGGCGACGTCTTCACCCAGGACCAGATCGAAAGCTATATCGAATTGAAATGGGAGGAAGTATACAATTTCGAGCACACTCCCCACCCGATCGAATTCCAGATGTACTACTCAGTTTAGCTAAATAAATATTTGAAATCAATATCTTAAGAAGAACGCGTTGGACTCACCTTCCGCCAGAGAGACCCTCTGAGACCCGCAGAAACCCTAGGGCCGGAGGCAGGAGTCCAACGTGTTCGGTGCCCGGATGTTGCCTGGACCTGTTGCGCATATGCCATACCCCCTCGTCCTCTCGGCGGAAAAGTTAACGTCTCTATGTGCGGGGTATGATCCTCGATTTGACCGACGAAGAGGCCGCCGCACTCGCCCGATATCTGCGCCGGAATCTCGATGACGAGCAATTCCCGTCTGCGCCGCGACTCGACCCGCCAAAAGCGATCCTTGCCAAACTCGAACTACCGGCGCCACGGGCGGAACCGCTGCTGCCATTGCTAAGTGGGCCATGGCCGCGGGTTGGGCGAGGTCGGCGCAGACGGTAGAGGTCGACTTCCTCTGGTTAAGCCGTTTAAAATGGATTGATGCTCAGGCTTGTTGCGTCACACGGTGCTGCAGGTTGGCAGCACAGCGGGCAATGGAGCGGCACCGACCAACGAGGTCTCAGAGCCGTAGGGAGAGCAACCGGTAACTGAGGGGGCATGGCAATGGGATCAGTAACGGGCCGGCGGCGACCGTTATCTCGCCCCAATTGTAAAACTCGGTACTTGATTTATCAGACAGTGTCCGGAATGATCGCGAGGGACGGCCCGGGACAGCCTGTCTCGGCAGCGAGCGTCGCCCTCAAGCCCGGCGCCTACGGCGCCCCGCTCCACGGCTCCGGGGCTTGACCGCGGCACTCCGCCGAGAACCCGGCATCCATGCCGTCAAGGCCTGATCCTGTCCCTTACGGCAAGTGACGGTTTGCACCACATCCGACGCTGTCCGTCAGGTCAAGCTCAACCTTTTACACCCCAATCGCTGTTAGAACGCGCCCTCATCCCAGCACCCGGCGAGCCCGCATTGACGAACCTTGCGAGGCCCGTCGGGCGCATCGGATGGTATGGCCTGATCTTCATGCACCACTGCGTTCAGTGTAGCGTCGCGGGAAAGGTCCGACACCACCCACTCCACTGCAGCGTCAAAGGTATCGCTGACGCGATCGGCATTACGCCAGGCCGCATCGTCGTGCCATTCCGGCCTGAAGCGGCTTGGTACGAGCACCGCTCGGCAACCGGCTGCTCGGGCAGGCGCAATGTCGCGGTCAGGCTGATCACCGATCACGTACAGGATACGAGGCGCGAAGCGTCGTTAGTGACGCGCAAACTGCTCCTTTTCCTTGGTGGCCTCCGCGACGCCGCGGATAAGACCGTCGAGGCCATGTGCCGCGATCCTGGCGCGTTGGCGCCCGGCTGCGCCCTCTGTTAATACCCAGACTTCGATGCCTTCGTGCCCAGCTGCCTCAAGGCCCTCTCGCACGCCCGGCAACATCTCGGGTACCTGTTTAAGAGCTTCATGGAACGCTGCCACCAACGCTCGCACGACCTCGTCACTCAAGTTCCCCTGGCGCCGCGGCGGACGACGGCGCTTGCGGCGTCGGCAGGGGGAGCCCCGGCGAGGCCCATTGCGAGTGCCCTGACGGGTAGCGGTGGAGGATAGCCGAAGCGTCGGTGATGGATGGTCGCGATCGCCTGATCGTAGCGCCGCACCCAGGCAAGCCGGTCGTCGGTGCCGGACGGTGCGCTCAGGCCAGTTGTACGCTCGACGGCCTCTAACAATCGCAATTGTGCTTCTGCGAACACCGCGTCTGTGTCCCAGAGCGTGTTATCGGCATCGGCGAGAATGACAGCTTGTCTCAACGACTTCACCTGTCGAACAGGGCAAGAACATTCACGTCGAGACCTGCCTTCAGCGTACCTACGATACGGACCCTTTGCCGGAACCCGCGACGGACGAGGTTGTATCCGAACACGCCGGTGTGGAATCTGCCGTCTGGCACGCAGTGAATATGTAAAGTTTGGCTAGCGCCGACCGGTATTCGGAAATCAATCCAGGCGAGTCGCTCCGACTTTTCTCCTTTGGAATTCCGCTCGACTCGACGGTCTCCATCGCAGCGCCCGACGAGAACGCTTCGGTAAGCGCCTTCCAGTAAATTGCGCGAGTCTCCTGCGTCGAGAGATGATCGGAAGGATACTTCGGGGCCGTCGCTGGATCCTCAAAGGCCCTATGCGTGTACTCTTCGTAGAGGAGCTTGGTACGCCCCGTCTCCAATTCGCAGGCCATTGGCATGATCGGAGTGTTCTGGGCCACCGCGATGAACACTAGCATGCGCGGTGGCTCCTCCGCGGACCGTTTCAACTCTTCGAGAGACAGTATCTTTCCTGCGAATGTGGTTGCTGTGCCGTCAGTGTCGAGAAACACGACCCGCGGTGCCGTCGCGAATTTGGTTGGAATTTATTTGGCGTGGTCTTCCGGTCGGGCAAGGATATTGGATCAGGCAGCAAGGTCAATCGGGGTGTCAGCGAGATGCTGGGTGAGGGTCTGCCATCCGTCGACTTTACGCATGACGATCTGACCGGCGGCGAGCAAGACCCAGAACCACATGGCGGCGGTCTCGGCGGAGGGCCGCACGGTTTGGGTTTTGATGCGCCGCTTGAACTCCT
>JAFAOB010000077.1 GCA_019238055.1 Alphaproteobacteria bacterium | reverse complement strand
TCATGGCAAAGGGATGGGAACTCCGTGATTTGTACACTCCCTAGCTTCTCAGCAGGGAGAAATTCATTAGCCGAAGTATGGTGAGCGCTTCATTCAGTCTGGTCGAGGCGTTTGTGAGTGGTCTTTTCTTCATTGCGCTGAGCACAGGTGCTCTCGGAAGCTTGCCCTGCAATGAAGAATTTTTGAGGTACGTGCAGAACAAAGAGAAGGGTGCCACGCTAAAGGACCGGATTCACCAAATTGCCATGTTCGCGTCATCAGGCGAGGCAGACAGCCAATCTGATCCGTTCCGGACCTTCATCGAGGTCGGTAAGCGTTATCGTGACGCCATCCACCATACAACTCCCTTTGGGCGTAAAGATGCTGACCCCGGCGAGCGCCTTCTTGCTTTGTACGCAGTGAAATCCGACGTGGCTGTTCTATGTGCTCTTCTGTCACTTGATTCTGTCCTAATGCTCTCGCAGTGGATATGTGGCCAGGAAAGCAGGACTGAGATAGCTGATAGCTGTAAGGAGCTGCGAGATAAAATCGTCAATTATTCGTTGGAACAGGGTTTGCTGACAGCTGGCGAGAACGCCTAAAACGATCCTCTTTCGTTCCAAGTGCGAAAAATCGGCGAATTGACCAGCTCCGATCGTGCGCAAACCGACTTTCACCGGCTCGACCGAGGTCGGCAAATTGCTAATGCAGCAATGCGCCGGCACGGTCAAAAAGGTCTCGCTCGAATTGGGCAGCAGCGCGCCCTTTATCGTCTTTGACGACGCCGATATCGAGACCGCGGTCAAGGGCGCCGTCGCTTCGAAATATTGGAACGCCGGACAGACCTGCGTCTGCGCTAACCGGATTTTGGTGCAGTACGGCGTCTATGACGCATTTTCCAAGCGGCTCGCCGAGACCGCCGGCGCGATGAAGGTCGCAGATGGCTTTGAGCCTGGTGCGGTGATTGGGCCGTAATAGAAGGCCGTCGAAAAGGTCGAGGTGCACATTGCCGACGCGGTCAAATATCCTACAGACGCAACGACGGCGCGCTGTTTGCAAACCTGGCCAGCATGGCTATTTATGGCCAGGAGATTCACGGAGCGGAAGTCGTGCAAGTCAACATCCTGGCAGCCAAGAATCGGCTGTCGCAGCTCGTCAAAGCCGCCCAGGCAGGCGAAGACGTGGTTATCGCCAACCGTGGCGAACCGGTGGCGCGGCTGGTTCCGGTCGGACCCGCACCCCAGGCAAAAACCGACGCGGGCAGCGCCCGGGCTATTCTCGACTGGCTCAAAAATCATACGCTGCCGGCCTATGCGCGGCGTTCCGCCGAGGAGATCGATGCCGCCATCGACGAGGAACGGCGCGAGTGGGATTGATCTATCTCGATTCCTGTCTCGTGATCTATCTCGTCGAAAACCACCCGCGCTGGGGCGAACGCGTAGCTGGTGCCGTTGCTCTAGCCGAGGGGGCGCGGTTTGGCATCTCGCCATTGGTCAAATGCGAATGTCTGGTTGGACCAATGAAACGGGGTGACCCTGTGCTGGAGCGCGCCTATAGCCAATTGTTCGATAAATTCGCGGACTTGACGATGCCCGGTCCGGTTTTCGTGCAGGCGGCGCGGCTGCGTGCGCATTTCGGCCTGAGGACACCGGACGCTTTGCATCTCGCCTGCGCTCAGCACCCACCACGGCTGCGAGGCGCTATGGACGAATGACGACCGGCTGGCGCGAGTCTCGCATGGGCTTGCCCACAACATCCTGAGATAAGATCGCCGGCATCCTCGAGCCGGGCGAGCGGCACTGGGACATCTTCGGTCTTGTGCGCGACGGTCAAGCTGCGGGCCCGCTTATCATGGACGCGGTTCTCGCCGCGATAGCGCTGGAACACGGTGCTACGCTTTGTATCACTGATCGTGACTTCGCGCGCTTCAACGGTCTAAGAAGCTGTACGCGATTAAATCCCTTGCTGCGCTTGGGCTAAGAGCCGACGTGAGATGATGGAAATCATCGCGATCCAGATGCGCGCCGCAACGAGGTCGGGCGCGCGGTCGAACACGATGTTGAGCCGCCGGTAGCGGCTCAACCAGGCGAAGAGGCGTTCCGCCGGGCGCGACCGCGACGTGGATGTCGTGCGCGAGCGCCGCGGTCGCGAACAGCACCCCCATGAAGCCGCTGTCGCCAAGCAGATCGCCTTGGAAACCGAGCGCAGCCAGCCGCGGCAGTGTCGGCCGGGTGCCCGTGCGGTCGTCCGTGTTGGCCGGCCCCAGTTCGCGATCGAACAGCGAGCCGTACTTGTCGCAGATGGCGAACACCTTCACACCCTTGATCAGCTTGCCGCCATCAATGCCCCGCGTCCACGCCGTCGGGGCGGAGCGCAAGGAACGGCTGTCGGCCACCACCGCCGAGGGCAGGACCGCGTCGCCGCAGGCCAAGCGCCAGTCGCTGGCCCAGGCGCCGCCACAGCCCAAGCCGGGTCCAGCGGGCGAAGGTGTTGTGCAGGGTGGTGAACGGAATACCCGACAGCCAGCCGGCGATGCGCCACGGCATGCCACCAAAGCTCAGGGTCCAGATCAGCCCGATGAGGCGTCGCCGCAGGCTCAGGTCCGGCTTGCGGCCGCGACGGTGCACGCCGACCTGCTCGCGGTCCATGGCCTCCAACGCCGCTTCGACCGCGAAGACAAAGACCTCGATGTCAGCCAGGGTATCCCAGCCGGCACCGCGGCGGGAGTGGGGAGGCGCCGGGCGGTGAGCCCGGTTTCGGTCGCGCGCCGCTTTGCGCCAGAACAGCTCATGCGACACGAACTCATTTCGTGTACAGACTCTAAGCAGCAAAGGCTTCCAAGTCGATCCAACGGCCAGCGACATACAGGAACTAATTGCTGGCGTGAAAAAAGATGACAAAGACTATTTATTGAGCCGAGGAGAGGCCCCAATGGCACCACCATTTCGCGCGGATCATGTCGGTAGCCTGCTGCGGCCACCCGAGCTTCTGAAGGTGCGCGCAGATCGAGAGGCTGGACGAATTTCAGCCGCCGAGTTGCGGCAAGTCGAGGATGCCGCGATCCGCGAGGCGGTGCGCATGCAGCACGAGATCGGCCTCAAGGATGTCACCGATGGCGAGTTTCGCCGCGGCTCATGGCATATGGATTTCCTCTACCAGATCGGCGGGGTCGCAAAGACCGATCAGACGTTGCGCATTCAGTTCAGGAACGAGAGCGGGCCAGTCGAGGCCGCACTCGGTGCGTTTCGCATCGACGGCAAGCTCTCGCTCGACAACACGATCTTTGCCGAGGATTTCACCTATCTGAAATCGGTGGCGCCCGCGGGAACGACGCCCAAATTGACGATCCCGTCACCTTCGATGCTGCATTATCGCGGCGGCCGCGCGGTCATCGATGAGGCCGCCTATTCCGACATGGACGCGTTCTGGCACGACCTCGCCGAAGTCTACCGAAACGAGATTGCCGGCCTCGCCGTCATCGGCTGCACCTATCTGCAGCTCGATGACACCAGCCTCGCCTATCTGAACGACCCGGCGCAGCGCACCTATGTGACCAGCATTGGCGGCGATGGCGAGCAGCAGCATTTGATCAACATCCGCCTGATCAACCAGGCGCTGGCCGGCAAGCCTGCCGGGATGACCGTGTGCACCCATATGTGCCGCGGCAATTTCCGTTCCTCGTGGGTCGCGGAGGGCGGCTACGACCATGTCGCCGAGGCGCTGTTTGGCGAGTTGGCCGTGGACGGCTTTTTTCTCGAATATGACGATGCGCGTTCGGGCGGGTTCGAGCCGCTGCGCTTTGTGCCGCGCGGGGCAAAGCGCGTCGTGCTGGGCCTCGTCACCAGCAAGCGCGCCGCGCTCGAGAGCAAGGATGAACTGAAGCGGCGGATCGACGAGGCCGCGAAATACGTGCCGTTGGAACAGCTGTGCCTCAGCCCGCAATGTGGATTTTCCTCAACCGTTGAGGGGAATGCTCTGACGATCGAGGAACAAAACGCCAAACTGCGTCTCGTCGTCGAGACCGCCCGCGAAATCTGGAGCTGATTTGGGTGAGATCTGCGGAGGCCGTTTCTTGGTAACCGCGGGGCGGCATGCTCACCGCCCCGCAAGAGTTGACACCGTGCTCCTTGGCAAGACGTACCGATCGCTAGACCAACGGTTGCCGAGGAGGCCGGGAGGTTGGCGGAACTACGGTATTTGCCGGAGGCAGGACATTGCGCATCCGCCATAGATTCCAAGCCGCGATCAAAAACACGACGATGCCAACAGCCCAATGGTCAGCGCTCGCGCCCCCTAGCGGAGTGAAGCCGAGCGCCCAGGGGGCAGCAATAAGCCACGCCCCAAGGATTAGCGCGATCCATTCCTGGCTCGCCTCTAACCGCCCGACCGCGGACAGCATGACAAAAAACAGAATGGCTCCACAAACCCAAGCGTTCCACGCAGCACGACTGGTCATCACCAGGATGGCGGCCTCTTCATGCGGCGGTACTACCGTGTTGTGTGGTACGACCCCGCCGCCAAAGGATATGACCCACGGGGAAATAAAGAACCAGACCGAAAGTGCTACCAGAAACCAATCCAGCCAGCGATTTTCTCTCGCCAAGCGGGTGACATTGCGCATGGGGAGTGTTGCCATGTCGCATTCTCCTTCTACCTCGATCGGGTCTACTCAGATCGAATTGGATCAGGCCGATCGACTTCCTGATTACTGAAACAGGTCAGTCGTCTCAGAGAGCCGTTCAGACGACAGTGCGTGTTCATCGGGGTAAGAGACATGGGCCGACTTCACCCGAACCGGCGCGGGCGCTGAATCAAGGCCGAATCCGCTGTAGTCTGAGCTCTGTATCCCGAATACTTCGGTCACAATCTTATCGTATAATTTCAGGTACCACGCTCTTGGTTGATCGGCATTGGCCAGTTCAGAGAGAAGGATCAGCCGTGCTCGCTGCAGCACCCGAAGGACATCTTGGTGATTGGTTGCGGGGTCGTCATTGAACGACTCGATGCGCCAGTAATGCTTGCCGCTGACCTCTTTGATGGCGCGGATGATCGGACGGGTCAGCTCTTGACGTGCATTCGCCTCAGTAATCGCACCGACAAGGCAATGGCGGCCGCGGCGATCGTGCAATCGGCCTTTGCACCATTGATCCTCGGTAGCGAGTGTGCATTCTACTTCCCAAAGCTTCGCGAGTGCCGGGTTTTCAAACATTTCAGTACCGTCGAGGGGCATCTCTTTTCTCCGTTCTGATAAGCCTACCGATCTCTCCCCTAGTCATGGGGCTTCCACATACGGGAACTACGCCGAGGGCCGAGCATTCCCAAAGTGACGTGCTGATTGCAGTCTGCAGGAGAGTATTGCCAGAATGGCAAAAAAGCCCCCAGCGCGCGAAGCCGTGTTGCCCGCCGCTTTCGACTGAAAGGCGATCCTGGGGAGGCGATGCAGCGGGTGTCGCGTTCGGATCGGCTTGCCTGCTGTAGGCTCTGCCCTTCATACTTGCGGGCCGACCGACTTCGTTTTCGGTGCGCGGTGGCCCGTTGAGGAGGGCAGGGATATGCACTGGCTGTGGGTCATCATCATCGGCTTCTTAGCGGGCTCCATCGCCAAACTGTTCATTTCCGGACCGGGCGGGTTTATCGTGACGACCTTGCTCGGCATTGTCGGCGCGATCTTTGCCTCGTGGCTCGGGCAGCGCATCGGCTGGTATCCCCCGGGCCGCAATGCAGGGTTTATCGGCGCAATCGTCGGCGCGGTGTTGATCCTGGCGATTTATCGTGCTTTGTTCGGCAGAAATGTCTGATGCTGGGCGGCGCGGCCGATGATCGGATTTCGCTGTCCCGCAACCTGCGGTAATTTCGGCCAAAATACCTATATGAGCGATTAGAGATCGTCGCCCCGGCCATTCGGCTTGGAGGCGATTTTTCCCCGCTCACCCCTAGCCGATAGAACCCGCTTTGGCTGTTTCGTCCTCCGCGACCCCACCCCCCGCTCCCGACATCACCGCCGTCACGATCGAAGACGAAATGCGGCGTTCCTACCTCGATTACGCGATGAGCGTGATCGTGGCGCGGGCTCTGCCTGACGTCCGTGACGGGTTAAAGCCGGTCCATCGCCGCATCCTCTATTCGATGAAGATGAACGGCAACGAGTGGAACCGCGGCTATCGCAAATCGGCGCGCATCGTCGGCGACGTGATGGGAAAATACCATCCGCACGGCAATCTCGCGATCTACGACGCGATGGTACGGCTGGCGCAAGATTTTGCCATGCGCCTGCCGCTGATCGATGGCCAGGGCAATTTCGGGTCGATGGATGGCGACCCGCCGGCGGCCGAGCGTTACACCGAGGCCCGGCTCGCCCGCGTCGCCGACACCTTGCTCGACGATCTCGACAACGACACCGTCGATTTCCAGCCAAATTACGACGAGACCGAGCGAGAGCCCAAAGTCTTGCCGGCCGGCTTTCCGAACCTTCTGGTCAATGGCGCCCAGGGGATCGCGGTCGGCATGGCGACAAACATCCCGCCGCACAATCTGGGCGAGGTTATCGACGCCTGCTGCGCCTACCTCGACAATGGCGCCATCACCGTCGAGCAGCTGATGGAATATGTGCCGGTGCCGGATTTTCCAACCGGCGGGCTGATCCTCGGTCGGGCGGGTGCGTACGCCGCCTATACGACGGGACGCGGCGCTGTGGTCCTGCGCGCCAAATCGCATATTGAGGAAATCCGCAAGGACCGTGAGGCAATCGTCTTTACCGAGATTCCATATCAGGTCAACAAAGCGAAATTAATCGAACGCATCGCCGAATGCGTCCGCGACAAGCTGATCGACGGCATTGCCGAGTTGCGTGACGAGAGCGACCGCGAGGGGGTGCGCGTTGTTGCCGAACTAAAGCGCGACGCCGAACCCGAGATCGTGTTGAACCAGCTTTACCGCCACACCGCGTTACAGACGAGCTTTGGCGTCAACATGCTGGCGCTCAATGGCGGACGGCCCGAATTATTGACTCTGCGCGACGTGATCGCCGCCTTTGTCGCCTTTCGCGAGGAGGTCATCACCCGCCGCACCAGCCATCTTTTGGGCAAAGCGCGCGAGCGGGCGCACACTTTGCTCGGTCTATTGATCGCGGTTGCCAATCTCGACGAGATCATCGCGCTGATCCGCTCGGCGCCGGACCCGGCAGCGGCGCGCACCGGTCTGACCATTCGGGCGTGGCCGGCCGCCGACATGATGCCGCTCGTGACGCTGGTCGGCGAACCGGGCCGCCAGGTCGGCGCAGACGACACCTATCGGCTCTCGGACGAACAAGCCCGCGCCATTCTTGATCTGCGTTTGCAGCGCCTGACCGCGCTCGAACGCAACAAGATCACCGAAGAATTGCACGGTCTGATCACCGAGATCGGTGGATATCTCGAAATCCTGCGCTCGCGCGCCCGGCTGTTCGAGGTGCTTCGCGCGGAGTTGCTGGAGATTAAGGAGCGTTTTGCAACACCGCGACGTACCCAGATCGAGGATATCGAGTTCGAAGCCGATATCGAGGCGCTGATTCAGCGCGAAGCGATGGTCGTCACGGTCAGCCATGCGGGCTACATCAAGCGCGTACCGCTGTCGACTTATCGCGCGCAGCGCCGCGGCGGCCGCGGCCGCGCCGGGATGGCGATCCGCGAGGAGGATTTTCTCAGCCAGGTCTTTGTCGCATCGACCCACGCGCCGATGTTGTTTTTCACCTCTTCGGGCCGCGTCTACAAGCTAAAGGTCCACCGCCTGCCGCTTGGCACACCACAAGCCCGCGGCCGCCCGATGGTGAATCTGTTGCCCACCCTATTGCCGGGCGAAACAATTTCTACGGTCATGCCATTGCCCGAAGACGAGGAGGGCTGGACCGATCTGACCGTTATGTTCGCGACTGCCAATGGCTATGTCCGACGCAACGCGCTGTCGGATTTCGGTGATGTGCGGGCCAATGGCAAAATCGCGATGAAATTCGAGGGCGATGATGCCGACGACCGGCTTATTGCCGTCGCGACCTGTACCGATGCGCACGACGTGCTGCTCGCCACTCGTAACGGTCGGGCAATACGCTTTCCGGTCGGGGATGTTCGGGTATTTGTCGGTCGCTCGTCGGTCGGGGTTCGGGGCATCCGCTTGTTGGGTGACGACCAGGTGATTTCGATGTCGATCCTGCGTCATGAGGAGATCGCAGCCAACATTCGCGATGCCTATCTGAGCTTTGCCGCACGCCGGCGTCGCGAAATCGGCGAGGACGGTGAAGCTGCCTCGGAACCCTCACCGGAAGGTGAAGAGCTTGAAGTCGAAACCGCGCTGGACGAGGGTGCCATCTCTGAAGAGGCCTATGCCGATCTGGCGCAGCGCGAGGAATGCGTGCTGAGTGTGACCGAGCGCGGGTTCGGCGTTCGAACCTCCGCCTACGATTATCGCATTACCGGACGCGGTGGGCAGGGGATCGAAAATATGGACCTGCGCCGCCGCGACGGCGATGCCGTCATTGCCGTATTCCCGGTTGGCGGCAATGACCAGATCATGTTGGTCACCGATGCCGGGATGGTGATCCGTTGCCCGGTCCACGACATCCGCATTGCGCGCCGGCGCAGTCAGGGTGTCGTGATTTTCAAAGTTGGCGATGGCGAGCGCGTCGTCTCGGTTGCGCGGTTGCCTGATGATACAGAAGATAGCGGTGAGGCCGCAGCCGAGGTTTCGGCCGACGATGAACAAATCAACCAAAGTCAACAGACCGATACGGGGGACCAATGACCGAGCCGCGCGTCGGAATCTATCCCGGCACATTCGACCCGATCACCAACGGACATTCGGACATCATCCGCCGCGCCGCCAGGCTCGTCGACCGGCTTGTCATCGGCGTCGCCCGCAACGACGGCAAGGGCCCGCTATTCCCCACCGAGGAGCGAGTTGAGATCGTCCGCGACGAGGTCGCTCATCTCGAAAATGGTGATGCCGAACGGATCGAAGTGCGTCCGTTCGATAGTCTGTTGATGCATTTCGCGCAGTCGGTCGGCGCCAAAGTCATCATCCGCGGGCTGCGCGCGGTGTCCGATTTCGAGTACGAATTCCAGATGGCCAACATGAACGCGCAGCTGAACCCCGAGATCGAAATCGTCTTTTTGATGGCCTCGGACCGCTACCAGTTCATCTCTTCGCGTTTCGTCAAGGAGATCGGCGCGCTCGGCGGCGACGTCTCCCACTTTGTCAGCCCCCGGGTCGCGGCACGCCTGCTCGCGCGCTTCGCCAGCCCCCGCAGCAAGCCGCGCCGCCGCGCTGTTGCCGCAGAATAAAGATGCTGCAAGGGTGACTCGAACAGCATTTTGGCAGGGAGTGAGGGCTTGGCCGGACCCCGCTTCTGACGTGGTTGGATATTGCCCTCGATCCCGTCAAGACAGCGTCAAGCCTGCGGCCGATTCCCGTCAAAAAAGCTAAAACCATTTCGGCGAGTGTGAGGCGGCTCACTTTCGGATCAAAGATGCCCTGATATCGAACGGCAAACAGCCGTAAACCATCAGAGGATCATCATGATCGCGAAGATCCCGGTAGCGCTCCAGTGGAGTGAGAGTGCCGAGGCAGAGCGTGTGTGCGCCCAGGCGCTACTTGAATGTGTACCGGAGATTGTCGCCATCTCCAGTCTCGTTGAAGACGCCGCCCAATTCCGCAATCCACCCCCGATGCTAGCGCGGCGGCTCGCCGAATGGTTTGGTTTGATCGATCTTGCAAATCGCTAGAGGCGGCGACTTGCGAGAAACTTTACTATACTCTGATACGTCGTGCTGGTTGAAGCGGCGCGCAAGATCGCGTTCCGATCGTGCCCGTCCCGCGACACGAACGCTGGGCCGATCCTCCCATCGGCCCATCACGCGATGAGGTGTCCAATGCTCGGCTCCACCTACGAAGAAAAGCGGCAGATTTTTGCCAAGAACCTCATGCTCGGAAAATTAAGCGAGACTGAAATCGACGCGCTTGTGCGCTATGCACGGGTTGAGTTTTATCCGGCAAACGAGGAGATCTTTGCCAAGGACTCGCCTGGCAACAGCCTTTTCCTCGTGCTGCGCGGCAACGTTCGGGTCAGCTCGATTTCGCTCAACGGCAAGGAAATCGTGCTGAACATCATCAATGAGGGCGAGCTTCTCGGTGAGATCGGGGTGCTCGATGGCGGGCCGCGCACCGGTGATGCCTTCGCGATGACCGATTGCGAATTATTGGTGCTGAACCGGCGCGACTTCATGCCCTATCTCGAAAAGCATCCCGAGATCTGCCTGATGCTGATCAAAATCCTGTGCGAAAGGCTGCGGCGGACCAGCGAGCAGGTCGAAGATCTGGTGTTCCGACACGTCAAGGGGCGGATTGCCAAGGCCTTGCTGCAGCTTTCCAGAAGATCGGGGCGGTCGCAAGTCTCCAGCGGGCTGCTCGAATTGCACCTATCGCAAAGCGAGCTCGGCAACATCGTCGGCAGTACTCGGGAGAGCGTCAATAAACAGCTCACCGAGTGGGAAGAGCAGGGCATCGTCGCAATCGCAAAAGAGCTGATCATCATCCGCGAAGCGGCCAAGCTCGAACAAATGGTTTAATATGCCTGCCGGCCGGAGGCCCATCCTCCGACCAACTTCGCTTCTACGATGGTGCTCGCCGCCCCCATATTGACGAAAAGTGCGATAGAGTAGTACCCCAGTGTCGATCATCGTGCCACAGCCCGAAACTTGGATCAGAAAGACCAAGGCCGGGCTTTATTGCGAACCCGGCGATTTTTACATCGATCCACTTCATCCGGTTCCGCGCGCCGTGATCACTCATGGTCATGGCGATCATGCGCGCGCCGGGAATGGCCAGGTGCTGGCCACACCGGAAACGATCGCGATCATGCAATTGCGCTACGGCGATAGCGCCGGCGCAGCGCTGCAAACCCTCTCTTATAATGAGGCTCTGACGATCAACGCGGTCGCGGTTCGGCTGCTGCCCGCCGGCCATGTGCTGGGCAGTGCGCAGATCGTGCTCGACTATCGCGGGAGCCGCGTCGTTGTTTCTGGCGATTACAAGCGCCGCGCTGATCCGACCTGCGCGCCGTTTGAGCCGCAGAATGCCGACCTCTTTATCACCGAGGCGACGTTCGGGCTGCCGGTGTTTCGCCATCTACAGGACGATCAGGAGATTGACAAGCTCCTGCATTCGCTGACGCTCTTCCCCGAGCGCTGCCATCTCGTCGGCGTCTATGTACTGGGGAAATGCCAACGCGTGTTGGCACTGCTGCGTCGTGCCGGTTATGAGGAGCCGGTCTATCTGCACGGCGCCCTCCTCGGGATGACCGAGCTCTACGAGCGGATGGGCGTGATACTCGGCCCCGTTCTGCCCGCCACCGCAGCGCCCCGTGAGTCGTTAAAGGGCCGTATCGTCTTGGCCCCACCCAGTGCTCCTGCCGAACCGTGGTCGCGGCGGTTGCCGGATCCGCTGGTCGCGCAGGCCTCCGGCTGGATGCGGGTGCGGCAGCGCGCCAAGGCGAGCGGGGTCGAATTGCCGCTCGTCATCTCCGATCACGCCGATTGGGACGAGTTGACGCAAACTCTCGACGACGTTGCCGCCGACGAAATCTGGGTTACACACGGGCGCGAGGAGGCGCTTGTCCATTATGCGACAAAGGCGGGCTATCGCGCCCGCGCGCTCGCCTTGATCGGTTTTGAAGAAGACGAGTAATCGCGTCCCCCTGCTACTGCAAGGAACCGGATCGGGCAAGAATCGTTGCTGATACCGGACTTGCCAGTTGAGCGGCCGGGAATGGTGGTGAGCGAGCACTTCAGCAGCAAATCGATCGCGCATGCCGTTGGAGCGTGGGTCGCGTTCTTTGCATTCTATCTGCTGTTCACGGGGACGGCCACGCCGGCGGAGCTGACGATCGGTAGCTGTTGCGGGGGGCTGGTCGGTGTCTTTGAGACCGTGCTGCGCGCCCGCACCGAACGACCCGTGCGTGTGACCTTGCAGATGCTTTGGCCGATTGTTCCGGCATTGGCTCAGCTTGTTCCTGAGACATTTCGGGTGGCCGGAGCCTTGCTCAGAGCATTTCGCACTCCGCCTTCGGGCAGCTTTCGCACGATCCCTGCACCGGCTGAGACTGCTGTCAGCTCGGCGGCTGGGCGCGGGATTGCGATTGCTGCGGCTTCGCTCGCCCCCAACAGCTTTGTCGTGGATGCTGGAGCCGAAGCCGGCGGGTTCATCGTCCACCAACTGGCCAGCTGACACTGGAACGCGGATGAATCTCTGGCTTACCGCCGCCGTGGCACTGCTCCCGGCTCTCGCCGCGGCGGGCTGGGTGGCGGCGGTGGCCGATATCGAAAACCGGTTCGTTGCCCTCGAACTCGGCAGCACGCTTACCGTGTTCATGCTGATGCTGCTGTCAGTCGGTTATGACCAGCCTTCGTTTATTGATCTCGGCCTGACCGTCGTTTTGCTGTCATTTCCCGGCGCGTTGGCCTATGCCCATTTTCTCGAGCGCTGGCTATGAATGCGGGCGACTTCGCACAAATCGTGCTCGTCGCTTTGGGGGTTGCAGCCAGTTGGCTCGCGGCGTTCGGACTTCTGCGGCTTCCGACCGCTTTTGCTCGGCTGCATTGTGTTAGCTTTGCGGGGGCGGCGGGGGGCTTGTGCTTCATGGCGGCGGTGCTGGCCGACCGTGGCGGCGATCCGCTCGGCTTCAAATCCGCCGCGACCATCATTTTGCTGCTCCTGACCGGCGCAGTCTTTGTGCATGCCAGCGGGCGTGCATTGCGACTGCGGCAGCAAGCCTTGGAAGACAGACAATGACACCGTTGCAGATCGGACTCTATCTGCTAACCGCCTTATCGGGGGCCGCGGTTGTGCTGACCCGCGAACCGCGGCGGCAGGCCTTCATGATGGGGCTGAACGGCCTTGTGCTGGCGCTGTTGTTCTTGACCCTGCAAGCGCCCGACGTCGCCTATTCGGAGCTGGCAGTAAATATGGTGGCATTGCCATTTCTGTTTCTGGTCACGCTCGCCGCGGCGCGCATCAACCAGCACCGGCGGCAGGAAGATAAGTGAGCGCGTTCCGCAGTATCATCGCGGCGGTTCTGTGCCTGATCGGTCTCGGGTTCGCCGCCGCCGGCCTGTGGGGGCTTCCGGCATTCGGACATTATCCAGGTCCCTATGCGACATCCTGAACGCCGTCGGCACGAGCGAGCGGCACGGCACTAATATCGTGACCTTGGTCAATTTCGATTACCGCGGCTTCGACACTTTGGGCGAGGAATATATCTTGTTCGCCGCCGTGATCGGTGCCGTTCTGCTGATGCGCACGCATCGCGGGGAAAAGACGAGCGCCCGTCCGGGCAAAGTTTCAGAGCAGCCGGTCCCATTGCGCACCGATGCCGTGGCCCTCGGGAGCCGGCCTGCATTGGGTCTGACTCTGATCTTTGGAATGTACGTCGTGCTTCACGCCCAGCTGACCCCGGGCGGCGGCTTTCAAGGCGGCGCCATCATCGGCTCTGCCACATTGCTGCTTTATTTGGGTTTTGGCTATCGCACCTGGCGGCAGGTAATGCCGACCGCCGTCCTCGATCCCGTCGAGGCTTTTGGCGCCGGAGCCTTTGTCGTCGCCGGCCTCGCCGCGATGGCGGCGGGAGCGCCGTTTTTGACAAATCTACTACCTCTGGGGAAGACCGGTTCAGTGATCTCGGCGGGCGAGATCCCGCTGATCAACATCGCCGTCGCCATTGCCGTCAGCACCGGCTTCGCCGTCCTGTTTGTCGAGTACCTCGAGGAGACGCGCGAACCTGACGCCGGGGACGAAGAATGAACCATGCTGCCTTCCTGCTGCCCGCGTGGCTGTTCGTTATCGGCCTCTACGGCATCATCACCAGCCGTCATTTCGTGCATCTGATCGGCTGCCTGACGGTCGTCCAGTCCTCGACCTATGTCTTGCTGCTTTCGGTCGGCTATCGCACCGGCGCCGGTGCGCCGATCTTTGCCGACCACCCGGTCGGCTCACCGGCGGTCGATCCTGTGGTGCAGGCGTTGGTACTGACCGATATCGTGGTCGGCGCGACCGTCACGGCATTGCTGCTTGCATTGGCATTGCAGGTTCATAAGCGCAAAGGGACACTCGACCCGCAGCGACTGCGACCGCTGCGGCCGTGAGATGGATTTTCTGGCGCCTTTGACGGTGGCGCTGCCGCTGGTTGTGGCCGCTATATTGATCGGGGGCGCGCACCTGTGGCCATCGCAATGGCCCGACGCCGTCGCAGCCCTGACCGCCGCGACAGTCGCGATCATGGCAGTGTTTCTTGCCGGCGCTGCGGCGAAAGCGGGCCCGCTCGTCTATTGGTTCGGCGGCTGGACACCGCGCCACGGGATCGCAATCGGCATCGCCTTTGTCGTCGATCCGGCAGGCGCCGGATGCGCGGCTTTCGTTGCTGTTATTTTTTGCGCGAGCTTTGTCTTCTCCTGGGGCTATTTCGACCAAGTGCACGCGCGCTACCACGCGCTGATGCTGATTTTTTTGGCCGCGATGGCCGGCTTTGCGCTGACCGGAGACCTGTTCAACTTCTTTGTCTTTTTCGAGCTGATGAGCACCGTTGCTTTCGCTTTGACCGGCTACCGGCTCGAAGCATCGGCACTCGAAGGCGCCCTCAATTTCACTGTCACCAATGCCATTGGCAGTTTTCTGATGCTGGCCGGAATCGGTCTTCTCTACGGCCGCACCGGCGCGCTGAACTTTGCTCAGTTGAGCCGGGCGCTTTCGGGTCATTCGGCGGATGGGCTGGTGATACTCGCCTTCGCGTTGTTGATTGGAGCACTGTTCATCAAAGGGGCGATCGTGCCCTTCCATTTCTGGATCGCCGATGCGCACAGCGTGGCGCCATCGCCGGTCTGCGTGATTTTCTCAGGTATTATAGTCCCGATCGCGATTTTCGGGGCCGCCCGGCTCTATTGGAGCGTCTTTGCCGGGAGCGGCATTGCTCAGGCACAATTGCGCCCGCTATTGGTCTGGCTCGGCACCGCGACGGCCGTAACCGGCGGGCTCGTTGCGCTAATGCAGCGCGATGTGAAGCGCCTGCTGGCGTTTTCGACGGTCAGCCATATGGGAGTGTTGCTGGTGGGAGTCGGCCTTTTGTCGGCCGGCGGGCTCGCCGGCGGCATGCTCTATCTGCTGGGCCATGGCCTCGTCAAAGGCGCTTTGTTTATGGTCGGGGGCATTTTGCTGGCATCCTGCGCAGGCATCGACGAGATCGAGTTGCGCGGGGCGGGAAAGGCGTTCCCGCTTACGGGGATCGCTTACGCGCTCGGCGGTTTATTGCTGGCCGGCTTGCCGGTCGGCCTTGAGCATCAGGGTCGCGAGCTGATCGACGCCGCCGCCGAGGCGCACGGATATGCCTTTCTCGCACCCATTCTAAGCGCCACCGGCGGGCTCACCGGCGCCGGAATATTGCGCGGGGCTGGGCGCATTTTTCTGGCGCTCGGTCCGGAACCCGGCGAGGAACAGCAATCGCCGAGCGAGGAAGAACGCGAGCAGCAGGATCGGCCGGTCTGGCTGATGCTGTTGCCGATTGGGGCGATGCTGGCCTGCGAGCTCATGCTGCAGGCCTTCCCGACTGAGGCTGCAGTCCGCGTCGCTGCCGCGTCATTCACTGCCACCGGTTCGGTTGTCGCAACCGTGCTCGACGGCGCAACCTGGTCACCGCCGCCGGCACCGCCGGGCGTTACCGAAACGCAAATGATGGGCCCCATCATCGGCCTATCTGTCGCGCTCGGCATCGCCGCACTTGAGCTCGGCCGGCATCATTTCCCGAGAAATTTGGTGCGGGTTGCCGATCTCGCTCTCGGTTGGCTTTTTTCAGCCCTCGACCGGCTTCATAATGGCATTGTCGGGGATTATGTCGCATGGCTGATGCTGGGCCTCCTGGTGATTGGCGGGGTCCTCGCGATCGGGTGAGTCCGATCGGTCGCGTCGAAAGCTGATGAGACAAAACGGGTGAACCGGTTTGCCGCCCTGCTCGAAGCCTTGCTGCTGACACCGTCGCGCAACGGCAAGCTGCGACTGATGCAGGAATATTTCGCAAGCGAGTCCGATCCGGAGCGCGGCTGGGCTCTGGCGGCGCTGACCGGCGAGCTGTCGTTTGCCGAGGCCAAGCCGAATCAGGTGCGGGCCTTGGCCGCCGAGCGGGTAGACCCGGAGCTTCTTGGCTGGTCTTATGATTTTATCGGCGATCTCGCCGAAACCGTGTCGCTGATCTGGCCCACGCTGGCGACCTCGGCCGCCATGGCGGAAGTGCCGAGTCTGACCCGGATCGTCGAGACCCTGCAACGCGCCAGCCGGGCCGAAGTCGCCCGTCTGCTGGCGCCATGGTTGGACGCGCTCGACGCGACCGGGCGCTGGGCGCTCTTGAAGCTTGTCACTGGCAGCCTGCGCATCGGTGTGTCGGCGCGCCTTGCCAAGACGGCGCTCGCCGAGTGGGGCGGGGTGACGACCGACCAGATCGAGGAGATCTGGCACGGGCTGTCGCCGCCTTATCAGCCGTTGTTCCACTGGCTGGAAGGCCATCAGCCGCCGCCCGAGATTGGCGAGTGCCCCACCTTTTCACCGCTGATGCTGGCCCAGCCACTCGAAGACGATGATCTTCCCGGTCTTGATCCGGCTGATTATTTGGCCGAATGGAAATGGGACGGCGTCCGCGTCCAGCTGGTTGGCCGAGGCGGCGAGCGGCGGCTCTATTCGCGCGCGGGCGACAACATCGGCTCGGCCTTTCCCGACATTCTGGCAGACATGCCGGATGAGGTGACGCTCGACGGTGAATTGCTGGTCATGCGCGATGGCGAAGTAGCGCCATTCAACGATTTGCAGCAGCGGCTCAATCGCAAGACCGCAAGCCCCAAGATACTGCGCGACTATCCGGCGGCGGTGCGGCTCTACGACATCCTGCGCGAGGGTGCGGAGGATCTGCGCGGTCTGCCTTTTATCGAGCGACGCCGGCGCCTTGAAGCGTGGTTTGGCGCGAACGGGTCGCGCCCGATACTCGACCTGTCGCCATTATTGTCGTTTGCCACTTGGGACGAGTTGCGCAAATTGCGGGACGGCGCCCGTGAGCGCGGTATCGAAGGTTTGATGCTGAAGCGCGCGGATTCGGTCTATAGCGCGGGTCGGCCGAAAGGCCCGTGGTTCAAATGGAAGCGCGGTGCCTTAACCCTCGACACCGTGCTGATGTACGCCCAGCGGGGTCATGGCAAGCGCTCGTCGTTTTATTCGGATTATACTTTCGGCGCCTGGGACGGCGACACCTTGGTCCCGGTCGGCAAAGCCTATTCAGGATATAGCGACGACGAATTGCGCCGCCTCGATCGCTGGGTGCGCAATAATACCGTGCAGCGCTATGGCCCGGTGCGCGAGGTGGCGCCGGGTATCGTGCTCGAAATTGCATTCGACAGCGTGCATCGTTCGAGCCGCCATCGCTCGGGAGTGGCGATGCGCTTTCCGCGTATCCACCGCATCCGCTGGGACAAGCCCTATCGCGAAGCCGACACCCTCGAAACCCTCGAAAGGCTGCTGACCTAACTAACCCCAACTATGGATACGCCTTGAGGCGTTGGCTTGTGAGCGAGATGGAAGGCTTGCCCGGCCTGAAAGCGTAAGCGACGAGGCAGGACAGGACATGGACCATGGCGTTGATCGCCGACCTGTGGCGTGAATGCTCAAGCC
>JAFAOB010000488.1 GCA_019238055.1 Alphaproteobacteria bacterium | reverse complement strand
GCTGCGCGCGAGGTTGATCAGTTCAGTTCGTTGCTCGGCAGAACACGACAATGCGACCGCGACCCGGCTCACCCGACACCTCAAATGGTATGCACACCTCAAATATTATACAAAATATCGCATTTCAACGCAATTAAGCACTAGCTTATCGCCAATTTTCTGTGAATCAGAAAGAGGCGTGGATTTCTCTGCCTTGCTGCAGCCGGTGCCACCGTGGTTATTACGTGGCTAGGCTAAATCAAGCAGGGAGGCGGGGGCGGAGCTGCGCAATAAGGCCTTGCGCGCTTGCCATTCCTCGGCTCGATCTAGGCTTTGCAGGAACTGCACCTCGCCGCCCGAATAAAGCGCCAATGGCAGACCGTCGCGATACAGCACGCGGTTCGCCATCAATCCGGCGAGTTTGGGGCCGGGAGTGAGGATGCCGACGAGGTTGAGGGGGTCGGCGCCGGACAGCGACACCCATACCCCCGCCGCCGGTTTGCGCCTGACCTCGCGCAACAGGCCGATGGCGTCGGGCAGCGCAAACTGCTCGCCGGCAAAACCGGCGACAAAGCGCCCACCGCGGATCTCGCCGCGCGCCTCGAGCCGGCGGTAGACACGCAATAGATCGCGCCACGGCGGCAGCCATGCCGCCTCGCGCTCGAGCATGCGCCAGAACACAACGCCGTAGCGGCGCAGCAGCGCATGAGCGATGTGCTCGATGATCTCGTTCGCCGGACGTGTCACGCCACGGCGCGCGAGGGCCCAACGACCGGCATCGGCCATGCCAAAGATTGGCCGCCGCCGGCGGTGCCGTGATCGCTTGTCGGACGGCATCAGCAAGGCGCGCAGCCCGGCAAAACTGTCGGAATTGACAAGCCCGAGTGCCACGAGTTCGGCGAGCGCCTCTTCGACTTGCGGCCCCAACAGCCCGGAGCCCTCAACCAATTCGTCAAAGAATGACGCCCCGTGCGCGCGAATGCACTCGGCCACGGCACGTGCCTTGGCGCTCGGCTGGACGGCTTCGATGTCAGGCGACAACGACGCCCATACCCCGACATAGCGGCGCGGCAGCAATGCGATCGGGGTCGCTCGTATCGGCGCGGCGCCGCGCTCGTTATTGCGCCCAGCCGGCGGGCGCAGCCTGACCCAGGCGAGGCGTCCGGCAAGACACTGCTCGTCGAGCCAGGCCGGCTCGTAATCGGCGAGCCGGGCCGGCAAAATCTCGGTTTCCCAAGCCCCGGCCGGCGCTTGAAAGCCTTCGAGCTGGCCAATGACCGCTTCGAGCGCGTCCGGACCCGCCATGCGCGTGTCGGGCGATGCGCGCTGCCATTCGAGCAGAAAACGCAGAAAATCGCGTGCCGCGACTGGCTCGATTTCGGCGCGCAGCCGATTAATCGTGTAACGGTGGATACGTGCGAGAAGCCGCCGCTCGCACCATTCATCCTCTTTGGCATCAGGGGTGAAGCACCCGCGCAACGCGAACCCTTCGGCCTCCAATGCGGTGAGCGCTGCGCCGATTTCTCCGGCGCCGATGCCGAGTGCGGCGGCGAGTGCCGCAGCTGTCGTTGGCCCCTGCCCTTCCAGCCGCCCGCGGACAATCTCCAACAGTGCCGCCTCACGCGCCCAGTTTTTGTCATAGGGCACGGGGGCGGCAATCGGTGGCTCGAGACGTGCTGCCGGCCACAAGGCGTGGAACAATGGCAAGCGTTCGGCCGTGATCCACAGCTCGGTTTTACTTCCAGAGTTGACTTCATCGTCATGGCCGGGCTCGTCCCGGCTATCCACGCCCTTGCATCGCTCCGCAGCGTCGTTTGCGGGCACGTGGATGCCCGGATCAAGTCCGGGCATGACGGCCCTTAGCCTCTCCCGATTCAGAGGAACAGGAGACCCTATGGAAGGCGCGTATAGTCTTGCCGCGCGTCGGTCGCGCGCGAGCTGCTCGAGCCACTCTCGCCAACTGGGTTCCGCCGCCACCTCCGATGCAGTCAAAAAGCCGAGCCAATCGAGCGCATCATGCAACTCGTCGGCATTGACCGGATCGGGCCAAGCCTCCCGGCGCACCCGCTCGATCGCCTGCGCGTCGAGGCGCCCAAGCTCCTCAGCCTCCTCGGGGCCAAGCCAGCGGCGCGCCATAACTGCCTGGGTGCGGCGCTCCTCTAGTGGCGCATCGTCGAGATAAGCGTAGGGCCGCGCCGCCAAGACTTCGAGCGCGAGAGGCGATGGCTCAACCAGATCGCGCGCGACGACGCGGATGTCGCCACGTTCGATGCCAGCGAGCAGCCGCTCGAGCCCGGCAACGTCCATTGCCTCGGTAAGGCAATCGGCGATGGTCTGGCGCACCAGCGGATGGTCGGGGATCTCGCGCGCACCGACGAGATTTTCGGCGCAGGCGATCTGATCGGGAAAGATCGCTGCCAACAGATCCTCGGCGTTCATCCGCGCGAGTGCCGGCGGCACCTTTTTGCCGCCGCGAAACCGCGGCAGCGACAACGCCACACCGGCGACCCAGCGCCAGCGCGTCGTGAACATCGGCGAGTCGAGCAATGCCTCGGTCAGCACCTGTCTCGCACTCGCCGAATGCAGATAGCGCTGGACCTCGGCAAGATCGAAGCTGTGCGCCGTCGTCAACGACAGGACGATGTTATCTTCGGTGGCGGCTGCCTGGAGTTCAAAATTGAACTTGCGGCAAAAGCGCTTGCGCAGTGCCAAGCCCCAGGCGCGATTGATGCGGCTGCCATAGGGCGAATGGATGACGAGTTGCATACCACCGACCGCGTCGAAAAAGCGTTCGAGCACGATCGTGTCGTGCGTCGGCAGAACGCCCAACGCCGCTCTCGCCGTAACGAGATAATCGATGAGCTGATCGGCTGCCGGTGCCGCGATCCCGACTTCATCGACGAGCCAGTGCAGGGCGGGATTGTCTTTCTTCGCCCCCTCTCTACCCTCCCCTGCGTGCGGGGTAGGGTTCATTCTGGCTCCTTCCCCCGCATGCGGGGGAGGGTTGGGGTTGGCGGAGAGGGTACCAACGGCCGGCAATCGTGTCCCGATCTCCCGGCGCAGACGCGAGACCGATGCGGACAATTCCTCGCTGCGCCCGGGGGCTTCGCCGAGCCAGAACGGGATGTTCGGTGCTAAGCCTTCAGCATCGGCGACACGGACCGTACCGCGCTCGACCCGCAGAATGCGATAGGAATTGTTGCCGAGCTGAAAGATGTCCCCGACCAGGCTCTCGACCGCAAAATCCTCGGTGACGGTGCCGATCAGCTGGTTTTCCGGCTCCAGCATGACTTGATAATCGGCATTGTCTGGGATTGTGCCGCCCGAGGTCAGCGCGGTCAGCCGGGCGCCGCGGCGACCGCGCAGCCGATGATTGACGGCGTCGTGATGGATCAGCGCTCCACGTCGGCCCCGCCGCGTCGTGAAGCCTCCCGCCAGCATCGCGACAACCGCATCGAAATCCGCGCGTGCGAGGTTCCGGAACGGCCATGACCGGCAGAACAGCGCGAATAGCCCCTCCTCGCTCCATTCCTGAGCAGCGACTTCGGCGACGATCTGCTGCGCCAATACGTCGAGCGGCGCGTCTGGAATTGTCAGATGATCGAGTTCGCCGCGGCGGACGGCGTCGAGCAACGCCGCGCATTCGACGAGCTCGTCGCGCGACAATGGAAACAGCCGGCCCTTGGGGGTGCCGTTGACCATATGGCCGGAACGGCCGACGCGCTGCAAAAAGGCGGCGATGCCGCGCGGCGAACCGAGCTGGCAGACGAGATCGACCTCGCCGATATCGATGCCGAGTTCGAG
>JAFAOB010000134.1 GCA_019238055.1 Alphaproteobacteria bacterium | reverse complement strand
GCTCGCCCACGGCAGATTGCTCCACGACCTCCTTCCGACCACTGACCGAATTCTGAAGGAGCTGCTCGCAGCGCCAAGCCAGCAGCAGCTTCAGACCCTGCGCACGTCGATTTTGACGCGCCAAGCCCAGTCGAGGGCGACGGCTCGCGAATTCCGGCTGGCTCTCTACGTTGCCTCGCTGGTTCTGGTTGGCCTGCTTGTCCAAACCGGGTTACGGCTTCGGGCAGGGGCGTTGACGCTGCAACGGCGGGCGGCGTTCGAGCATGTGATTGCCGGCATCTCGACGCGGCTGATCGACGCCCAGCCTCATCAGATCGACGCGCATATCGACCGCGCCCTCGCTGATTTGGCAGCGTATTTGAAGGCTGACCGCGCCTATATCGTGATCTCGTCCGGGATAGCCCGGATTCACGGATGGTGTCGAGAAGGGAAAACATTTCCGCCGGGATGGCCGGATCGAGTGCCGGCGCTGGTCAGACATTTCAACCCGACAGAGGACGGGATCGTCCATGTCCAGAACGTCGATCGTCTTTCTCCCGGCGCGGTCAGAGACCTGCTTGCCGCCGCCCGACTGAGCGGTTGGGTATGCGTGTCGAAACGCCGGGAGGACGGCAGCACCAGCGTTCTCGGGTTTGACACCCTGCGACCGAGTACCACGACCCCAAGTGCCGAGGTCGGGCTGTTGCGCATGGCCCTCGACGCGATTACCAATCTCCTGGTACGCGAACATCTGCTGCAAGAACGCGCGCGCCTGGAGATGAATCTGCAGCAGGCGCGCCGCATGGAGACCGTCGGTGCTCTCGCCAGCGGTATCGCCCACAACTTCAACAATATTATCGGCGCGATCCTTGGTCACACGGAGATCGCAGAACAACAGCTGGCGCTCGATAGCCGGGCGCACCCCAGCGTCAAGGAGGTTCGCCATGCCGCAGAGCGAGCCCGCGATCTTGTGGACCAGATCCTGGTTTTTGGCCGGCGTCGGGATCAGCCGCGAAGGCCGGTAAGCATCAGAGACCTTGTCGCGGAGACGAGTGGGCTGCTCCGCGCCTCATTGCCTGCGGAAATTGAGCTGGCTGTACGTGACGTACCGGCCTCGGCCGTGGTTTACGGTCAACCGACACAGCTGCAGCAGGTGATATTGAATCTTTGCAACAACGCCGCACAGGCAATGGATCAGCTCGGCCGCGTCGAGATCGAAACGGACTCGCACCAGGTGACTGCATCGCGACCTCTCGCCCAGGGGGACCTCAAACCAGGATGCTATGTGCGTCTTGCGGTGAGCGATAGCGGTCGTGGTATTGACCAGCTCACTCTCGAGCGCATCTTCCAGCCATTCTTCACGACACGCGTGGACGGCAACGGGTTCGGGCTCGCGACGGTTCGCGAGATCGTGCGCGAGCATGGCGGTGCAATCGACGTCTGGAGCGTCCCGGGCATCGGCAGCCGTTTTGAGGTTTGGCTACCCTGCTACTCAGCCGACCCGCCGGCAATGCGTCCAAGTCCACCCGCTGTTCAACTCGGTGAAGGAGAGACCGTGCTGGTGGTTGACGATGCCAGCGAGCGGCTCCTTGCTGACGAGGAAGTATTGGCAGCGCTCGGCTATGAGCCAGTCGGATTTACGGGCGCAGCCGCCGCGTTGGCGGCATGCCGAGCGTCACCGGAAAGATTTGATGTGTTGTTAGTGGGGTATATCGCACCGGCCAAATCGGCCCTCGATCTCGCGGCAGCTTTGCACAGGGCTGCGCCGAATCTGCCGACCCTGTTGGCGACGGCGTCGGCTGACGAGATCAGCGCTGAGGCCCTGCTTGCTGCCGGCATCTCGGAGGTTGTGCACCGCCCGCTAATCTCCGGTGAGCTTGCTGAGGCCTTGGCGCGCTGTCTGCGGGTTGAGCCTATTTCAGTCCGAACGCTACAGTCGTAACGCTTCTCCTCATTACTGAAATCACACCGTAGCATGGGCGGCCGATCTTCCTCGTCTCCACGATCGAGGAGCCTCGACATGAATCTGCAACCGGTCGGCAAGCCGCTTCCCAGGTTGTCTCGTCAACAGACAAGAGAGATTTTACGGATCAGCCAGCGATGCGTAAGCGCTATACTGATCGCGCTCGCCACCTTTAGACCGGCGACAGCGTTGGGCGGTTATTTTGCAACCCGCTCCTTTGCCACAGTGGCCGTTTTCTCGCATGCGATGCGGCCCGGTCGGCCGCCGATTTCATCGCGACGGACCGATCCGCCCGATGCGCGGCCGGATCCCTTCGCGGAGGGTCGCGTCGTCGACCAGCTCTACGAGAAACTCATGCGGGAAAGCGCCCGGGTGCTCAATGTGCACGAGTAATGCTTGATGGTTGCCCGCCTGCACCGGCTTACGTGGCAAGACAAAAGCCAATTAGTGCGCCGCGAACGTTGGCGAAACGGATCCAGTGCTTGGGAACGCCCCCCGCCCTGGGCAGCAGAAAGAGGAGAAGCATGGAAGCAAATCATGACGATTCCGGGAAAGCCATGACATGGCCGGACCAGCGGCTGCTCGAGCTCCTGCGCATCGAACATTCGATTATCCTCGCCCCGATGGGCGGCTTCGCAACGGCCGAGCTGGCAACGTCGGTCTGCGCCGCTGGTGGCCTCGGCTCCATCGGCTGTGCGGGACTGTCAACCGAGGTGGTGCGCGATGCGATCGCCCAGTTGCGCGCCCGCACGGCGCGGCCAATCAACGTGAATTTCTTCTGTCACGCTCCCGCGCCAGCCGACCCTGGAAGGGAGGATGCTTGACGACGACGGCTGAAGCCCTATTGGAGAGAATTTCGGAACGACGCGCTTAACGATACGCCGCCCGTCCAGGTGCCACCGTTCGACGATGCGATGTGTCAAGTGGTGGAGGCTGCACGGCCGGAGGTGGTGAGCTTCCATTTCGGCCTGCCCGCCCCATCGCTGCTGGCGCGCATCAAGTCGGCAGGCTGCCGGGTGATGTCCTCTGCGACGACTGTCGCTGAGGCACGCTGGTTGGAGGACCATGGCGCCGATATTGTCATTGCCCAAGGCTATGACGCCGGGGGGCACCGGGGATGTTCCTCGCTACCGATCTCGCGCAGGAGGTCATTTCTCAGCCGGGCACGATGGCTCTGGTGCCGCAGGTGGTCGATGCGGTGCGTGTGCCGGTCGTCGCGGCGGGCGGCATCGCCGACGCGCGGGGATCGCCGCGGCCTTCGCGCTCGGGGCAACGGGGGTTCAACTCGGCACCGCCTATCTGCTGTGCCCGGAGGCGGGCACTTCACCCCTGCACTGCAAAGCGCTTAAAGGCGCCGGTGCGGACTCGACTATTATAACCTCGGCGTTTACCGGCCGTCCCGCGCGCGCCCTGGTCAACCGGTTCACTCGCGAAATCACCCCCTTTGCCGTCGAGGCGCCAGCCTTCCCTGATGCCTTGTCCGCGGTGCTTCCCTTGCGAATGGAAGCCGAACGGCGTGGCAGTACCGACTTTACGCCGCTGTGGGCGGGGCAGACGGCGCCGCTCGCCAAGGGGCAGGGAGGTGAGGAATTGACCCGTGCACTGGCGAGCGGCGGCCTGCACCGCCTTCGTGATCTTGCCAAATAGTTTCGACGGGTGCCCGCCCACGCCGACCAAGCTGTCTTGCGGTCAGATCGGCTCGATCGAATGCCCGCTAACGGCGCGTCTCGCCCGTTGCGGCGCATTCCGGCGATCGCCTCCTTTCTGAACCCACAGCCGGCACTCAGTCTTGGCCGTGGGGACGGGTCTTCCCCAAACTGTTCACCTGGCAAGACGCGAGGAGCGAGCGGCAAAATCGGTCTTAAAAGGGTACCGTCAACTTGTGTGGCTGAGGTCGAAGCGATACGCGCGGCCTGGACTGGGGCGTTCTACGGCTATGCCAAAGCGGCTGCGCCAGTGATCTCAGACCAGGTCTGAAAGACCTGGGTCCGGGCGGCGCGATACTGATCGGCGGGGACATGATCGCGGCGGAGATGAAAGAAGTTGTTGATCTGGTCGTGAGTGGCAAGGAAGCGTTGTACTTGGCCGGCTGATTTGAACCGCTTCATCTGCCGCTCGCGTCGCCGGGTCGGCTGGTGCGAATTCTCGGCTCGGTTGTTCAAGCCCTTGTGCTTCCGGTGCTCGACGGAGGGCATCACCTCACCTTTGGCTGCGCCGTAGCTGGCCAGTTTGTCAGTGATCAGGACGCGCGGGGGGCGCCGCTGCTTCTTCAGCAGCTTTCGCAGCAAGCGTTTGGCGGCCCGCTTGTCCCGCCGGCTCTGCACCAGGATGTCGAGCACGATGCCGTTCTGATCCACCGCGCGCCACAGCCAGTGCTTTTTGCCAGCAATTTTGATGGCAACCTCGTCGAGGTGCCATTTATCTCCGGCGCAGGGCCGCCGCCGGATCTGGTTGGCGAATGCTTGGCCGAACTTGCGCGCCCATTGCCGCACGCTCTCGTGGCTTACGATGATGCCGCGTGCGGCCAGCATCTCCTCGACCATGCGCAGGCTGAGGGGAAAGCGAAAATACAGCCAAACCGCATGGCTGATGATCTCGGCCGGAAACCGGTGGCCGGTGTAGCCGGGGAAGGCGGCGTTGTCATCCCGTTCGGTTACGCGACCTCGCCCGCCACAGCAAGCCGCCAACTTGACGGTGCCGAACAAGCCACTAAACCACTACAGGCTCTAAGCTAAGAGCCTGTTTACAAGGTTTCAGTTTTGAAGGATTCGACTGTCGATACGTTCACGTGTGTGGGGATCGGCATGGGATACGCAACGGATTTATGTGATGATGAATGGCAAATCCTGGAGCCGCTGCTTGAACCGAAGCAAAAAGGGCGACCGCGCAAACACAGCTTGAGAGCGATCTGCAACGCAATCCGTTATGTGCCGCGCACGGGGTGCCAGTGGCGCTTGTTGCCGAACGATTTTCCGCCGTGGCTGGTGGTTTACATGACGTTTTGGCGCTGGCGGAACCGCGGATTGTGGGAGCGGATGATGCACGAACGGCGTCGGCGCGTACGCGTGCAAGCGGGGCGCAGTCGTGATCCAACGCTCGCGATCGTCGACAGCCAATCGGTCAAGACCGTGCAAAAAGGGG
>JAFAOB010000028.1 GCA_019238055.1 Alphaproteobacteria bacterium | reverse complement strand
TCCTCAGTCACGCTCTTGTCAAATACCTCAAAGGCCGCCAACTCGACCCGCCACGGCGCCTACAGGAGGCGGTTTGACCCCGCACGCAAAGTAGAGTTGACGCCCCATAAAGCCAAGCCATGCGGCTCCAACTGCCGGAATTAGGATAATCCACACTGTGCAGAATTATTGATGTATGTCATTGCTTCATTGCAGCTGAGGTCGCCTGGAACAACGGTCGAGTGAGGGTGTTGAGCAGTCAGACCCGCACACTGCAGGCGCCTGCCTCGACCGTCGGAACACGACCCGCTCACGGCACCGAGACGAGAATAATGTTTGCAGCGCGGCCGAATTGAAAAGCGTGCAGAGGTGATCCATGGCCAAAACGGTGAGCGACTTTTTCTGGGAGCGCCTATCCGCCTGGGGCATAAAGCGGATTTTCGGATACCCCGGCGACGGCATCAACGGTTTGGTCGGTGCTCTCGACCGGGCCGGCGATCGCTTCGATTTCGTCCAGGTACGGCACGAAGAGATGGCCGCGTTCATGGCTTCCGGGCACGCCAAATTTACTGGCGACATTGGGGTTTGCCTTGCGACATCGGGCCCGGGCGCCATCCACCTGTTGAACGGGCTTTACGATGCGCAGACCGATCACCAGCCTGTTCTGGCGATCGTCGGCCAGCAGGCGCGGACCGCACTGGGTGGGCATTACCAGCAAGAAGTCGATCTGATCTCGTTATTTAAGGATGTCGCTGGCGAATATGTCCATATGGCGACGGAGCCGGCGCAGGTGCGCCAATTGATCGATCGCGCTGTCCGCATCGCCAAAGCCGAACGCTGTGTCACCTGCATCATCATGCCGAACGACCTGCAGGAGGAGGACGCGGTCGAATCGCCGCCGCAAAAGCACGGCAACATTCTAACCGGGATCGGCTACGTCGCGCCCGACGTGGTCCCGGCGCAAAAGGATCTCGAACGCGCTGCGCGGGTCCTCAACGAAGGCAAAAAGGTCGCAATCCTGGTCGGTGCCGGCGCGCTCCACGCCACTGATGAGGTTATCGAAGCCGCCAATAAGCTCGGCGCCGGCGTTGCCAAGGCGTTGCTCGGCAAAGCCGCACTGCCCGACGATCTGCCGTTTGTGACGGGGTCGATCGGCCTGCTCGGCACCAAACCGAGCTACGAGATGATGACCGGGTGCGACACGCTGTTCATGATCGGGTCGCGCTTTCCCTACACGGAATTTCTGCCCCAGGAAGGCCAGGCGCGCGGCGTCCAGATTGATCTCGATCCCAAGATGGTCAGCATGCGCTACCCGATGGAGGTCAATCTGATTGGCGACAGCGCCAAGACACTAGCCAAACTCTTGCCACTGCTCGAACACAAGCAGGACCGCTCGTGGCGCGAAACCATCGAGAACAACGTCAAGGAATGGTGGGAGGTGCTGAAAAACCGGGCGATGCACGACGCCAATCCGCTCAATCCGCAGCGCGTATATTGGGAACTGTCGCCGCGGCTGCCCGAGAAATGCATCATCGCCTGCGACACCGGATCGGGCATCAACTGGTACGCCCGTGATGTCAAGATCCGCCGCGGCATGATGGCGTCGGTGTCTGGCTCGCTGGCGACGATGGGCCCAGGCATGCCCTATGCGATCGCCGCAAAATTCGCCTATCCCGATCGGGTCGTGCTTGCGCTCTGCGGTGACGGCGCATTGCAGATGAATGGCATGAACGAGCTGATCACGGTCGCCAAATACTGGAAGAAATGGAGCGATCCGCGGCTCATCGTGCTGGCGCTGAACAATCGCGATCTGAACCAGGTCACCTGGGAGATGCGGGCGCAGGCGGGAACTCCGAAATTCGAAGCATCGCAAGACCTGCCTGATTTCCGCTACTCCCAATATGCCGAGCAGCTGGGGCTCAAGGGCATCTTTGTCGACAAGCCGGATCAGGTCGGTGCCGCTTGGGAAGAGGCTCTCGCCGCCGATCGGCCATGCGTACTTGAGGCATTCACCGATCCCGATGTGCCGCCATTGCCGCCGCACATCACGCTCAGTCAGGCGAAGGCCTTCAGCAGCACGCTGATCAAGGGCGATCCGAACCAGTGGCAGGTCATCAAGGAAACCGCCAGGGAAGTGGTCGCCGATCTGCTGCCGAGCGGCCGTTGATATCGGAAGCGCCAGCGGCGGGGGGCTCCGCAATGGACCAGATGGCTGTCGAGCGGCCGGAAGTGGCTCGGGCGATCATTACCCGGCCAGCAACGGAACGGCCGATCGTGCCACAGCTCTCGGGCTCACAGTCGGTGGGGCCGTTGACATCCCGGCAGGTTGCTGCCGGGACGATCCCGCCCCAGCCGCCGCAGCGAAAGCCCGGTGCACGGCTCTTTGGAACTTGCGCGCTGGTGGCCGGGCTTGCAGCTCTCGGAGCTGCAGGCATCTATCGCCTCGTCGAAAAGCCGCGGCGCACGGTGCCGGAGGAGCAGGAGGAGCCTGCCCACATCTCGGCGGCGCGTTACTTGAACGGCGCCGCCGCCATTCTTTCGTTCAGCGTACTGACCGATAGTGGGCTCGAGCATTTCCGTGGGGCATTCCACAACCCCGCGATGTACCTCGCGCCAACGGTCGCGGCCACGGCCTTTGTCAACAGCGTGCACATGACAGCGACGCCGGCGCATTTCGGACATGCGCGCTGGCTGCTCGCGGGCATTGCGTTCACGACCGGCCTCGCCGGGTTTGGCTTTCACACCTACAATCTCGCCAAGCGCGAAGGCGGCATCAATCTTTTGAATCTGTTTTATGGGGCACCACTCGGGGCACCTTGGGCGATCACGCTCTCCGGGCTGGCCGGGCTGGCCGCCTCGCGTCTCGTCGCCGAGGGTGAGCAGAAACAACCGGGACGTCTTCTCGGGCTCCCCGCCGGCCGGTTTTTGTCCTGGGGGACGGCTGTCGGTCTTGTTGGCACTGTGGCGGAAGCGGCGTTGCTTCACTTTCGCGGCGCGTTCCACGATCCCTTCATGTTTCTGCCGGTGAGTTTGCCGCCGATGACAGCAATTGCGGTCGCGGCAGCTGCGGTCAATCCCGACTTGATCGGATGGGCCAAACCAATGCTCCAGGCGACTGCAGCAATGGGCGTCGCCGGGACAGGCTTTCATGCCTATGGCGTCTCCCGAAACATGGGCGGCTTTTACAACTGGAGCCAGAATTTGCTGAACGGGCCACCCTTGCCCGCGCCACCGTCGTTCACCGGCGTCGCCTTGGCCGGGCTTGGCGCTATCAAATTGATGGAAGCGCAGCAATGAGCGAGGTTTTTCACCATCGCTTCCCCACCTATGACGTCCTCGACAAATGGGATTCGCCATCCTGGAACGACCAGACGCGGGCTGTCATAAAAAAGCGGCTCGAGGACGTGCCGGAACGGCGCTTCCTGACCGAGAGCGAATGGGAAATATTGACTGCTATTTGCGATCGCTTGATCCCGCAGCCCGATCGCGGCAATCGGCCGGTTCCGATCGTTCCGTTTATCGATGAGAAATTGCACAAGAACCAGGGCAACGGTTACCGCTATGAGGGAATGCCGCCGATGCGCGAGGCTTGGCGGCAGGGCATCAAAGCCATCGACGAGGAGGCGCGCACCCGTTGGGGCGGTGGTTTTCGGGAGCTGCCGTACAATCAGCAGGAAGCGGCATTGCGGGCTATCCAGCACAACGACACCCGTAGCGATGCGTGGCAAGGTTTGCCGCCAAAACAATTCTTCTCGAGCCTGTTGCTGCGTGCGGCGGCCAGCATCTATTACGCGCACCCGGCCGCCTGGAGCGAGATCGGCTTTGGCGGTCCGGCCTCACCGCGCGGCTATGTCCGGCTCGGCTTCGATCGACGAGATTCCTGGGAAGCGGAAGAGCGCCATGACGGATAGCACGCGAGCCAAGGACGGGCGCGCGCCCGATGTGTTCCGTCGGGGCGGTT
>JAFAOB010000021.1 GCA_019238055.1 Alphaproteobacteria bacterium | reverse complement strand
GATCGGTCCGGCGCCTCTTTGAGCAGATAATCGATTGCGGTCTGCGCCGCTTCGAGCGTGCGCGGGCCGCCCTCGATCATGCGAGCGAGATCCGGCGGGACGATGACCTCAGCCATCTCACGGGGACTTGGCTCGTCCGTGCGCTCCCGCAGATACTTGGCGTATGCATAGGACAGGTCGACGACAGTTCCGTCCAGCACGGCACCGGTTCGCTTGAACGGACCATATACGACGATCTTCATGACGGACGTTTCCTCTGGCAGGAACGGGCGCATCTCGCATAGATGCGCGATTAGGCCGCGGCTGCGTTCGACGCAGGTTTTTGTGCGGTTTCAGAGACAAGTTGCTTAACCAGCCCAATCGACGTCAGGTCGGCGGCTTCATCGCCACATCGAGCATGACATTGGGCAAGATTTCGCGAATCACACTGCGCAGAGTGGCTTCATCTTGGGCAATCGCACAGGCTAGGAGGCGGCGCGAGCCGCGACGCAGGATCCGAGCAGTCGCACGTCCGTCATTGCCGGGTCGGATTGTCGCAAATGTATCGGCGGGCTCGATCCGTTTTAACACCCGCTTGAGCGCCTGGAGTCCGTCGGCGGTCTCGACATCATAGGCCGGCGCTTCTGGATTGTCCGGCTCGGCTTCTTCTTCGACGACGGCATCGATAGCTTCGACTGCGCGGTACCGTGACAGCGACTGATAGATCGCCCTGCCGGGTTCCGTATCGATGCGCGATTGCAGCTCCCAGCTCTCGCCGCGCGCCGAAAGTTCGGTGATCAGTGCGAACAAATCATCGCTATCCTCTTCGTGCGAGCAGGTCAGAAATGCCAGGCGGCCGTCATGCTCCACGACCCGGTCGTCATCCTCGGGGAAGCCGAGTTCGGCGAGCGCGTTATCGAGCGCGCGACGGGACGCAACCAAAAGTGTTGTCACATGCAGGCGTCGTCCGCTTTCTGCCGGGTCCTTCTCCGCCATGATCTCCCTCCGCAGGGACGTAATCAGCCGGTCGCAATCCTAGGCGCCGGCGATCCGACGCGCGATCAAAATTCCGCAATCTCCGCCGCTCCTGGTCGGATTGAGCTTCACGGGGCCCGATTCGAACGCATATCCCGGTCAAAAGATATGCTGATCATCGGGCGAATGCCGAACATCAACACCGGCATCGGCGTTCCGCTGCGTGAGATCAGCGGCAAAAGAGCGCCCTATCGGAATGCGACCGCTCAAGATAAAGGAGTTGGGGCGTGAAGCGGCCGCTGCCAGCACCATTCCCAAAATGCCGGGCTTGACCGGCGCTTGGGCGAGCTCAGGCTAGCGTTCGGCGGTTCCACGCATCAGGCGGAAGGCAGCAGTTATGAGATGGCATATTGGCAAGGTCACGGTTACGAAGATCGTGGAGCTCGAAGTCACCGGCGGCAGCCGCTTCCTGCTGCCGCAAGCGACCTATGACGAGATCCGGCCGATCGGCTGGCTGTATCCTGACTTTGCCGACCAACACGGCCAGCTCAAGATGAGCGTCCACGCTCTGATGGTCGAAACTCCCGACCGGCGCATCATCGTCGACACCTGCCTCGGCAACGATAAGGAGGGCCGCCGGATCCCAAGCTGGAACCGGCTGCAGACGAGTTTCCTGGCTGATCTTGCCGCGGCTGGCTATGCGCGCGAGACGATTGACACAATTGTCTGCACCCATCTGCATGTCGACCATGTCGGCTGGAACACGATGCTGGTCGAAGGCCGTTGGGTCCCGACCTTTCCCAACGCGCGCTATCTGATGGGGCGTATTGAGTACCGGCATTGGACCAGCCAGCACGATCGCGACGACATGAGGGCAGTGCTCGCCGACTCGGTTACGCCGGTGTCGGAGGCGGGCCTGGTCGATCTCGTTGAAACCGAGCATCGTATCTGCGACGAGATCAGCCTTGTGCCGACCCCCGGCCACACGCCGGGCCATGTCAGCCTGCGCATCGCCTCGAATGGCGAAGAAGCGCTGATCACCGGTGACTTCATGCACCACCCTTGTCAGATCGCTCGGCCCCACTGGTCGTCGACCGCCGATTCAGACCCCGATCTTGCACGCACCACTCGGGAAGCGATGCTGACTGGCCTCGCCGGTGCCCCGGTGCTGGTCATCGGCACCCATTTTGCGGGCCGAACTGCCGGCCATATCGTCGGCGACGGCTCCAGCTTCCGCTTCGCCCGCTAAAAGACCGCAGAGCTGCTTGCAAATTGCTGCGGGCCAGCTATCCGTGCTCGGTCCCGAATTGGGCTGAAATCGCACAACGATACTGGATAAATAGCGGGTGGCACGACCCTCCCCCGATTCTGGCCGATTTGCAATCGGATCACCTCAATCGGCTGGTGACCCGGATTCGCTCATCAGGAAATTTCCCGGTCCGGCGAGAACACCAAAGCGTGAGCGACGTTTAAGACTGGGTAGAGCCCGTCGCCTCACGCGAGTGACAGCGATGGCGACTCGACAGAAGAGTGAGGATCCGGTCCGCCATGGTGGTTATTGCGTCCCCAGAAAGTGCTCTGTGACCGATTCATCGACGCTCGAAGCAACCTTGGCGCTCGAGACGGGTGACGCGCCAGCGCCGCGGCGGTCTCCGGGTGCCAGCGACGCGGCGATGATGACGCGCTGTATCGAGCTGTCGCGGATCGCGGCGGACAAGGGCGAATACCCGTTCGGCACGGTGATCGCTTTCGATGGGGAGATCGTCGCGGAGGGGATTAACACGACGCTGCGCGACGCCGACGTCACCCGTCACGCCGAGGTGATCGCGCTCTCCGACGCGCAGAAGAGGCTGGGGCGAGAAGGGCTGCGCCGCTGCACGCTCTACTCCAACATCGAGCCGTGTGCGATGTGCGCTTACTGCATTCGCGAGGCATGGATCAGCCGGGTGGTCTACGCCCTCGCCTCACCGGTGATGGGCGGCCATTCGAAATGGAACATCCTGCGCGATGACGGTCTGTCGAAGCGCATCCCTGAGGTTTTTGGCGCCGTGCCGGAGGTCGTCAGCGGCGTGCTGTTGCACGAGGCGCAACAAGCCTGGCGCGATTGGAGCCCGTTCGCTTGGCAAATGATCAAATTGCGCGGCTTGCTGACCGCACCGAGTGCCCAAGACAACGATATTGAAGTACAACCCGCACGCAGCCTGTCGCTGCGCCATTACCTGCACATCCTGTTCATGCGTGGCCGCCAATCGCGCAATCGAATCGCGCGGTCGGCCACCTTGCTCGATAATTTTTGAACGCGCGAAAGAGCCCAGCACAATCCGATGACCGAGCTGATTTCCAACGTCACTGGTCCGTCCGCAGCCGTGAATGCCGCTGCGATTGCGGGTAACCCCAGACCAAAATCAAAGCCGCATGGTCCATTGCGTCGTTTGTTGCACCGCTCGATCCATTTCTTTGCCTATCATCTGGTTCTTGCGCGCCGGAACACCCGGATCACGCGGGCAGCCGGATTTCGCCTGAGCGTGCGGCCGACGGTGTTTCACCCGCGCTATTTTCTCAGCAGCGAGTACTTTGCCGACTTCATCAGCCGCCTCGACCTTCGCGGCCGACATGTCATCGATGTCGGCACCGGATCGGGTATCCTGGCGCTCGCGGCGGCGCGCGCCGGCGCCGAATATGTTGTTGCCGCCGATATCAATCCGAATGCCGCGCTGACCGCGGCCGAAAACGCGCGTGCCAATGGTCTCGCCGATCATGTCAGAGCGCTGTGCTCGAACCTGCTCTCCGCCGTCGCGCCGCGGCCGTTGTTTGACGTGATTCTGTCGAGCCCGCCCAAGCATGCCGGCGAACCGCGCGACCTCGCTGATCGCGGCTGGCATGCCGGCCCCGATTATCGCGACATCGCGGCATTGTTCGACCAAGCGCGCGAGCGCTTGAAACCGGATGGGCGGGTTTACGTGATGGTCTCGTCCGATTCCAACCTTGATCTCCTCTCCAGACTGATGGATCGGGCCGGTTTTCGCGCGCAAATCGCTCTCGAGCGCTCGATCTATATCGAATCGTTCATCATTTATGAGCTGTTGGCAGCTCAGCCCGCGGCGACCACTTCGTCGATCCGCGCGATCAATTCCGCCGAGAGCGGCCCAGCCTCGGCCGCAGCGACGCATTCGGCGAGTTCGCGGCGGTTTTTGACCCCCAGCACCACAGTGTCGACACCGAGCGACAGCGCATAGCGGTGCGCGAGCGCCGCCGGGGTCGTCCCCAGTTCCGCCGCGAGTCGGCGAAAGCCTGCGGCGCGCGCATAGTCGCGCATTTCGGAGTGGTCGGGCGGCAGTGGACGGTCGAGCGCGCTTGTCAAGGCGCCGGCCTGCACCGCGCGGATGCCCATGACGCCGACCCCATGCGCCCGTGCCGCGGCGATGATCTCACGCGGCTTTGCCGATCCATCGAAAAATTTGAGGCCGCCCGGTGAGTCGAGCAGATTGGCGATGCACTGAACCGCCGCCGGTGCTGGGACTTCCCCGAGGAGCCGGATGATCGTGTCAGGATGGCCGATGCCGGTCAGCCCCCAGGCGCCGATCAGCCCTTCGGCCACGAGCTTTTCAAAGACAGGGCGGACATGGTCGACAAATGTTTGGTAGAGCGTCATGCGCGCAGCGGCCTCAGCCCAGCGCGCCCGATGGACCGAATCGGGTACAACATTCGAGTGCAAAAAGAACAAATCGAGAGTGGAGAGGCGCAAGCGCTGCAGGCTTCCTTCAATCGAGCGGCGCAAGGTCGGCTCGATTTCGGCCGGCGGCAATTCACCGAGATTGCATTTGCTGGTGACCCGCACGCCATCGGGCAGCCGGCCATCGAATGCCGCGCCAACCACCTCCTCGGCCTTGCCGTCGCCATAGCGCGGCGCGAGGTCAAGAAGGTTGATGCCGGCCGCAACCGCAGCGTGCACGGTTGCGACGCATTCCTCAAAGGTCGTCTCGCCCCAGACCTCGCCCAGACCGCCGCCACCCAAACTCAGTGCGGAGACCGGCCATAATCTGCCCAGCTGATGTCGCTCCATGCCATCCTCCCCAATTGCAGCTGATTACCTTCCCGATTTTACCTTCGCTATGGCTGGGGCGCATCGGTCATCGCCTTGACAGCTTTCATCGCCGACCGCTAAATGCCGTCGGCTGAGAGCGGGCGCGTAGCTCAGCGGGAGAGCACACCCTTCACACGGGTGGGGTCACAGGTTCAATCCCTGTCGCGCCCACCACCATTTCCGCCATATTGGGCTCTTGGCCAATTTTGATGATCAGGGTCGGGCATCACCACATAAGGTGAACGAACCTTCTTTCGCACCTTTTGCCGAACAAGACCCACGTTCGGCTTGCAACCTGGAGTCTCGATCCCGTTCACTCTGCGATCACCGTCACCCTTCAGGCGCGTCGGATCACGGCATGCTGCCCGCTCTGCGGCAGGCGGTCCAAGCGCATCCACAGCCGCTATGAGCGCACGCTCGCCGATCTGCCCTGGGGCGCGTACGCCG
>JAFAOB010000012.1 GCA_019238055.1 Alphaproteobacteria bacterium | reverse complement strand
CGCGGTTGGCGCGCCGCAGGCCTGGGCGAGGTCGCGCGTCTTGCCGATCAGCGCCGCATGGCCGCGATGCAGCCCGTCGAAATTGCCCATGGCCAGCACCGCGCCGCGCGGATGGCTCGAGGCGGAACCGGGATGTCGGATGACGCGGAGCACGGCTGCTATGATCGGCGAGTTTCGCGAAAATTCCCGTGGCGCGAAAATAGCCGCTGGGGCCGGCGAGCGATAGGGTAAGCCTCGCCCGCCGACGGGAGAATACTGGTGGACGATGCGGCCGCGCCGTTGCGCGAGATGTGGTACTACGCGTTTCCGAGCGCCAAGCTGAAGCCGGGCCGCACGCTGGCGCGCGTCTATCTCGGCGAGCCGGTGCTGTTCGGGCGCGACGCCGACGGCACGCCGTTCGCGCTGCGCGACATCTGCCCGCATCGCGGCATGCCGCTCGCCGCCGGCCGTTTCGATGGACATGAAATCGAATGTTGCTATCACGGCTGGCGCTTTGACAGCGCCGGCCGATGCACCGCAATTCCGGCATTGGTGCCGGGCCAATCCTTTTCGCCCGGCCGCGTCGCAATCCGCAGCTATCCGACCCGAGAGATGCAAGGCAACATCTGGGTGTTCTTTGGCGACGACCCGTCAACAGCACCCGCGATCCCTGAGATCGAGGGCTTCGACGATGCCAGCCCGCGGCTCGTCGAAAGCGTCGCATTTCGAGCATCGATCGATCATGCCGTCGTCGGATTGATGGACCCGGCGCACGGCCCTTTTGTGCATCTTGCCTGGTGGTGGCGTTCGCACCGGTCGATCCATGCCAAGGCCAAGGCCTTCGCCCCTTCGTCCTGGGGTTTCACGATGGTCCGGCACCGGCCCTCGGCGAATTCGCGGGCCTATCGGCTGTTGGGCGGCGCGCCCGAGACCGAAATCGTCTTTTGCCTGCCGAGCATACGTCTCGAGCATATCCGCGCCGGCCGACATGCGGTCTACAACCTGACCGCAATCACGCCGATCGATGACGAGACCAGCGAGATCAATCACTGCATCTATTGGACGTCACCTTGGCTCAGCGCGCTGAAACCCTTGCTGCGGCCCTATGTGCGCAAGTTTCTGCACCAGGACCGCGCGATCATGGAGCGCCAGCAACAAGGGCTGCGCTGGGATCCGCCGCTGATGCTGATTGACGACGCTGATACCCAGGCCAAATGGTATTATCGCCTGAAGCGCGAATACCGCCGCGCCCGCGCCGAAAACCGCCCATTCGAGAACCCGGTCAAGCCGCGCATCCTCAAATGGCGCAGCTGAGTCCGGCCTGCGCCGCTGCGGCTGACGGGTCACGTCGTCATCCAAAGTCCCACCCGCTTTGGCGGCGTCCAGCTGCTTGCCGTCGAGCGGCAGCCGCTTCGCATCAAGTGGGCCAGGGCTAAGGCGGGCTGGGCGGATTTGGGAGGTTTGGCGTCGGTATCTGCGGTTGGGCGGCGCCGCCTCGCGGCCCGTTGCGGCCGGGGACGCCGGCGGGCGGCGGACCCATGTCAGGCCCGGGCGCGCCGGTATTGGGCAAGGTGGGCATCGGTGGCGGCTCTGCACCGAAAATCGGCACATTCGCCATTACCCTGCTCGCGGCGGCCGGATTTTCGGCCGGTTTCAGCAGCGCGTTAAGCTGCGCGTCCTTCAGCTGAATGCCGTAATATAGCTGATAGAAGTCGCGGGCAACACTGCGCACATCCTGCTGATAGACATCGGGGTAAAACAGAGTCGACAGCCAGTAAAGCCCGAGAACGCGATTCAGACTCGGCGGATCATCGATCCAACCAAACGGGTCGGCCGGTTCGAGATACACCTTTTTGCTGCGGACCGCGGTGAGATCGCGCCATTGCCGATCGTGCAGCAATGCGTTGTAGAAGCTGCGTTGCTGGGCGATGATGATTTGCGGGTCCCAGGCGAGGATCTGCTCACGAGTGACTGAAACGATGGCATCCCGGCCGAGAGCGCCGGCGACATTGATGACGCCCACTTGCTCGATAGTGCTGGCCGAGGCCGAGCCGGGCAACGCCGCTTCCAGACCGTCGGGGCCACGACCGTAATAAACTCGCGGCCGGTTGTCGGCGGAAATGATCAGCAGCTGTCCGCGCAAGAGGTTGATCGCTTGGAACGCGAAGGTCCCGACGGAGAAACCGTGCTCGCTGGCGCCGAGGATCGGGCTCAGCTGCCGCACGGTTGCCGGCAGGACTTGGATACTGTCATCGAGTATAATATAGGGGATGTGAGTCTGTTGCTGGATGCGATCGGCGAGGGCCACCGTCGGCGGCGAGACCACGCCATAGCCGATGATCAAATCGGGATGGAGCCGCAGCACATCGGCGGCGGTCGCCGTCGGATAGGCGCCGCCGAGCTGTCCGACTACCGGAAGCCGGGCGTATTTCGATGGCAATAGCGCGCGCTGGCCGCGCGTCAGCGGCGCGCTCCATCCGATCAATTTTTCCGGCACAAGGGTGTACACAAACACGGCCGAGGCCGGTCCTGCCGGCATGATCCGCTCGATCGTGTCGGGCAAGAGAACCCGCCGCCCGGCTGCGTCGGTAAACAGGCCTGCATTGGCAGCCGGGAGCGCGAAGAGCATGGCGAGGAGGATGGCCACCGAGGCAGCGGAAAGTCGGAACGGCATCAGCCTCCCCGATAAAACCATGAGTTTTCGCCGGCAACTATAACGTTCGCGAGTAGCCTGGCAAGCACCAGCCTGGTACCGGACGGCGCGGACGCCGCAAGATGCTTCCCTCGGTCCCGAGCGTGAGTAGACTGATGACCCGTGTTGCGGAGAGAGGCCCCATGCGTATCGACAAGATCGAGGCGATCCCGGTCATGGTTCCGCTGCACAAAGTGTTTTCCGGCAGCGGCTACCGTGTTGACAGTCGCTGCACCGTGATCACCCGGATCTCCACCGCGGATGGCCTCGTCAGCGAGGTTTACAATGGTGACAACCGAGCCCATTGCGGCACGATCGCGCGCATTATCGAGGACGAGCTGGCGCCGCTCTTGATCGGTGAGGACGCCACCAGAATCGAGCGATTGTGGGCCAAGATGTTCCCGCTCGCCCATCCGAATCGCGACCGTAAATTGGTCATGGAAGCGATCGCCTGCGTCGATACCGCCCTGTGGGACCTCCTTGGCAAATCGCTCGGCGCCTCGGTTTCAATCCTGCTCGGCGGGTATTGCGATCGGCTGCCGATCATCGCGATCGCCGGTTATTACGAGGACGGCAAGACCGCCGCCGATCTCGCGCATGAAATGCGGCGGCTGCGCGAGGCCGGCATGGCGGGTTGCAAGGTCAAGGTCGGCGGCCTCTCTGCCGAAGCCGATGCCGAGCGCGTCGCGGCCTGCCGCGCCGGCGCCGGGCGCGATTTCATTCTCGCCGTCGACGCCAATCGCGGCTGGCCCGCCGACGAGGCGATCAGATTCGCCCGCCAAGTCGAACAGTATGACATCCGCTGGTTCGAAGAGCCCTGCCATTGGTATGACGATGCCGCCATGATGGCTGAAGTGCGCCGGCGCACGACGATCCCGATCAATGCCGGACAGAGCGAGATCAGCGCCCACGGCATCCGCCGGCTGATCGCCGCCGGTGCGGTCGATCTCGTCAATTTTGACGCGTCGGAGGGCGGCGGCATCAGCGAATGGCGCCGGGCGGCGGCGATGTGCGCTGTTTATGGCAAGACGATGGCACATCATGAAGAGCCGCAGATTTCGGTACATCTGCTGTCAGCGGTCCCGCACGGCACCTATGTCGAATGCTTCCCCGATCCCGAGCGCGATCCGCTGTGGGCGGGCATGATCCGCAATCGCGCGCCAATCCGCGACGGCATGATCGAGGTGCCGCAAGCCCCCGGATTCGGGCTCGAACTCGACTGGGACCTGATCGGCAAGTACCGCCTCGACCGCTGATCGCCTCGATTGCGGACAGCGGATGGGCGTCGAACCCTATCGCTGGCGGTTGTCGGGCAGCTTTATTGCCCATCTGTTCAAGGCGACGACGCGGCAGCATCATCGCGATCTCTTCCCGCTGTTTGCAAGGTTTGTCCCGGTCTCGGGTGTGGTCTTCGATGTTGGGGCCCATGCCGGGCAATATACCAAGCTGTTTGCGCGGGCCGCCTCAGCCGGCCATGTCTATGCGTTCGAACCTGGCAGTTATGCCCGTGCGATCCTGCGTGCGACGGTGGCGCTGCATCGGCTCGACAACATTACCGTGATGCCGATGGCGTTGGGTGCGGCTTGCGGCGTCGAGACGCTGAGTGTGCCGGTCAAGACCCGCGGCAGCTTTGGGTTTGGCCTGTCGCATCTTGGCGGGCCGCAACAACGCTGGGATCTGGTGGCACAGGAACCGGTCGCAATCGCGACCCTCGACACTGTCGCCGCAGCCCTGCGGCTCGAGCGGCTCGATTTTGTCAAAGCCGATATCGAAGGCTGGGAATTTGCGCTGCTGCGCGGCGGCGAGCAGACATTGCGGCGGTTTCGCCCGGTGTTGGTGATCGAATTGCTGAGCCAACATCTGGCTCGCGCCGGCGACCGGGTCGACGACGCCTTTGCGTTTCTGACCGGGCTTGGCTATCAGGCGTTCGGGCTGACCCCTGAGAATGAGTTCTTCCCGGCCGCCCAGCCGCGCGATGGCGAATACTGGTTCTTTTCCGGTGGGGACCCGCGCCCCGTGATCGGGTAAGCTCGCCCCGCTTGTTCTTCCGCGCCGAGGAGCCTCATGTGACCCGACCGTTCGAAGGCATTCGCATCATCGACATCACCCATGTACTGGCCGGACCGTTCGCCGCCTATCAGCTCGCCGTCCTTGGCGCCGATGTGATCAAAGTCGAGGATCCGAACGACCCCGACCAGACCCGCGGCACCGGCAGCGATCGGGCGCTGAACCGCACGGGCATGGGGACCGGCTTTCTGACCCAGGCTTCGAACAAGCGCGCGATCACGCTCAATCTGAAGACCGAAGCCGGGCGCGAGATCCTGAAGCGGCTTGTCGCCGGCGCCGACGTTATGGTTGAGAATTATCGGCCGGGGGCGTTCGAGGCGCTCGGCCTCGGCTACGAGGCGATGTCGGCGCTGAACCCCCGCCTGATTTACTGCTCGATCTCGGCCTTTGGCCAGGACGGGCCGCGCGGCAACCAGACCGCTTACGACCATGTGATCCAGGCGACCTCAGGGCTGATGGCGACAACCGGCACCGAAGAGGTCAACCCGATCAAATTCGGCTCGCCCGCAGTCGACTACGCAACCGGCACGATGGGCGCCTTCGCCCTCGCTACCACCCTGTTTCAGCGCGAGCGCACCGGGCGAGGTCAGCGCATCGATCTCGCGATGCTCGATGTCGCGATGATCCTGATGAGTTCGCACTTGACCAGTTATCTGCGCAACGGCACCGAACCCAGGCCATCGGGCAATCGCCACGCGCACGCCACCAACAGCTGCTATGAGGCGCAGGAGGGTCTCGTGATGCTCGGCGCCAGCAACCTGCGCCAGCAGCGCCGGCTGTGGCTGGCGCTCGAACGCCCGGACATGATCAAGGAGGACAACGAGGCCCGCGACGCCGATCGCGACCGCGAGGCGGCGCTACTCGCCGATATTTTGAAGACGCGCACCGCGGGCGAGTGGGAGGCTTTCTTCCAGGCCCGCCATGTGCCGGCGGCGCGGGTACGCCGGCTCGCCGAATCCGTACTCGACCCGCAATTCGAGACCCGCGGCGTCACCCATCGGCATCACAGCGCGCCGGGTGTCGAAGGCGGTTTTTCGGTGCCGCTCGCCGCCTTCAAATTCGCGCATGGCGGGCCCAGCATCGAAACCCCGCCACCACAATTCGGCGCCGATACCGACGCCGTCCTCAGCGAACTTGGCTATTCCAAAAGCGAGATCGCGGCGTTCCGCAGCGAGCGCGTCGTCTAAACCGGGCCGCTGCCGCCTTCGCGGTCGTGAAGGGGGCAGCTATTGGGTTGAATGCGGCCTCAGCACTGGTTGTTGTCGCCGCTAAAATCCCCGCCACTGAAGTCCTGGTCCTGGCCGCCGCTGAAATCCTGGTCGGAGCTGTAGTCCTGACCGCCGCCGTAATCGCCGCCGCTCGGGTCGAAGCTGCCGCCCGAGAAATCCTGCCCGCCGCTCGGGTCAAAGCTGCCGCCGGAGAAATCCTGCCCGCCCGAGAAATCCTGATTGCCGCCGGGTTGGCCGGCATCACCGTAATAATTATTGACGACAGTCTCGCCGAGCCCTGGTGTCATCCCTTGACCACCGAGAATGCCGGCGCTGGCGTGATGACCGAAGAGCGACTCAATTCCCTGGAACAGCAGCGCGCCACCGGCCACACCGGCCGCTGTCGCCGCCGCCGAGCGCAAAAAGCCACCGCCCGCGCCGCCCATCAAGCCGCCGCCGACGCCAGGTCCGGCGCCAGGGCTCGAGCCATAGCCGCCTTGCTGGCCATAACCGCCTTGCTGATAAGGCTGACCGTAAGGCTGTGCCGGTGGGGCGGCAGCGACTTGCGGAGCCCGCGTCCACGGCCCGGCAGGCGGTATGCTGCCGCTGCGCGGCGGCGGGGCGGGAGGTTGGGACGAATGCGACCCGAACAGGCTGCCGAGAAAGCTGGTGCGGGCGGGTTGCACTGCCTGCTGCTGCGTATCGTTCAGCTGCCGTTCGAGCTCGGAAATCCGGTTTTGGGCGTTTTGCAGGGCCAGATCCTGGATCAGCACGGTTTGCGCCATGGAATAGGGCGCGTCCGGCTGCTCGGCCACAGTCTGGCGGATCAATGCGTCGGCTTCCGGATCTTTCGGTTGGCCCGCCGCGTTTTTCAACCGCGAAAGCAGAGTGGTCAGCAGGTCTCGTTCCTGAGGCGTCATGATTGCCTTCCGCTGGGGAAACGGGGCGCTCCTCGGTTGAAAAGCGCCGGCGCGTTACAGCTCCCCTTTGAGGAGGCTCGCGCCGGCCTAGATGTGGGGACAAGGTGAGTGCGGTCAATAATCCCCTCTCATCGGCCAATCGCGTGCTATTCAGACGGATTGATGGCGATCAGAGTCCGCGTGTCCCCATCGCCAGGTATTTTTCGCGCCGCTGCACCCGCAAACGCGCGCCATCGATGCCGAGAAGCGGCCCCAATGCCTCGTCGATGGCCTCGCCGAGCGAGCCGATTGCCGCTTTTGGCAGGCGGTGCGCTCCCCCCAGCGGCTCCGGCACGATCCGATCGACGACCCCGATGCGGAGGAGATCCTCGGCCGTGAGCCGCAGCGCCTCCGCCGCCTCGCTGGCATGCTCGCCGTCACGCCACAAGATGGAGGCGCAACCCTCTGGCGAAATCACCGAATAGACCGCGTGTTCCAGCATCAAAATGGTGTTCCCGGCGGCGAGCGCGATGGCGCCACCCGAACCGCCCTCGCCGATTATGGCGGCAATGATCGGCACCTTGATGTCGAGACAGGTCTCGATCGCGGTTGCGATCGCCTCGGCTTGCCCACGGGCCTCGGCATCGACGCCGGGATAGGCGCCGGCGGTGTCGACAAAGGTCAGTACCGGCAGTCGAAAGCGGTCCGCGAGCCGCATCAGCCGACGCGCCTTGCGATATCCTTCCGGCCGGGCCATTCCGAAATTGTGCGCCAACCGGGTCTCGGTGTCGGCGCCCCGTTCAGTCCCCAGCACCATGACACTGCGCCCGCGAAAGCGGCCAGGGCCGCCGACGATCGCCCGGTCCTCGGCAAAAGCGCGGTCGCCGGCGAGCGGGATGAAGTCGGTGATCAGCCCGCTGATGTAATCGAGCGTGTGCGGCCGCTCAGGATGGCGCGCGACCTGCACCTTCTGCCACGGCGTCAACCGCGCATAGGTCTGACGCAACAGCCGCGTGGCGCTGGCTTCGAGGCGGCCGACCTCCTCGGCGATATTAAGCTCGCTCGTTGTCGATAAATGCCGCAGCTCCTGGATTTTGCCCTCAAGCTCGCCGATCGCGCGTTCGAAATCGAGGAAATGGCGCATCATTTGCGGCGCGCCAACGGGTGTGCGGTGTGCACCAATTGACGCAACCGATCGGAAAGAACATGGGTGTAGATCTGCGTCGTCGCGATGTCGGCATGACCCAGCATTTGCTGCACGCTGCGCAGATCGGCGCCGTGATCGAGCAGGTGACTGGCAAAAGCATGGCGCAGCACATGCGGCGACAGCCGCGCCGGATCAAGCCCCGCCCGCACGGCCAATTCCTTGAGCAGCTGGCCGCAGCGCTGCCGGGTCAAATGACCGGCGCCGCCGTGCGACGCAAAGAGCCAGCGGGATGGCCGATCGTCAGGCAGAAAGTGGTGGCGGCATTCGAGGTATCGCGCGAGCGCCTGGCGCGCCGGCTCACCGAGTGGCACCACGCGTTCGCGGCCGCCCTTGCCGCGCACCAGCAGAAACCGGGGATCGCGCGACGCCGCGGCCTGCGGCAGTGCTATGAGCTCGGACACGCGCAGCCCGGTCGCGTAAAGCAGCTCGACAAGGCACAGCACGCGCACCCCTTCTGCACCTTCCCAGCCGCGGGCGGCCGCCAACAGCGCTGCGATCTCGGCTTCGGACAGCAGTTTCGGCAAGGGGCGGCCAAGACGCGGGCTGTCGAGCCCGACCGTCGGATCATCCCCGCGCACCCCATCGACAATCAGAAACTTATAAAACTGGCGGATCGCCGAAATCCGTCGCGCGAGGCTGCGCGACGCCAATCGCGCCGCTGTCGGCGAGGCGAGATAGACGTGCAGGCTCGCCTCGTCCGCGCCGTCGAGTGAGGTCTTGCGCCCGACGAGAAATCGCTCGAGATCGCAAAGATCGTGGCGATAAGCGGCGATCGTCAAACGCGCCGCGCCGCGCTCGGCCGCGAGCATCTCGAGAAAGGCCTCAAGATGGCGCGAAAGCGGGATGCCCGGCGGCAGAGCACCCGGCTGCGCTCCCCGGCGCTCACCTCGGGAAGCGCGCATCCGGCAGCACCTTGTGAACCTGCGTGGTCGGCGGCGGCGGGTTCCACAGCGCCAGAAATGCCGCACCCCCGATCGCCGCTAAAATCACGATGACAACAAGCCCTGTGGTCAGCTTCCCCATCCCCCCGGCTCGCATTCCAAAACCCTCCGGTCGATCGACCGGTCCGCAATTGGCCTGTCGATTGACGACCCTGCGGCACGATATGCTAGTACGGTTACAGGATACCGTGGAATAGAGCGGCCTTGGCGGAGAGGATTGAGTTGGAGCCCGCAGCGCTCGAATCGGACCGGCGAACCGCAGCTTTGCGGCGTTTTGTGCCGTGCCGCACGATTGTTCTGGTCGGGCTGATGGGCGCTGGCAAAACCAAGGTCGGCCGTCGGTTGGCACTGCGGCTCGGCTTGCCGTTCTTCGATTCGGATGAGGAGATCGAGACCGCTGCGGGCGAGACGATCGAGGAGATCTTTGCCAATCGCGGTGAGCGGGTTTTTCGCGTCGGCGAACGCCGGGTAATCACCCGGTTGCTGAAAAAGCCGGTGCACGTGCTGGCCACCGGCGGTGGTGCGTTTATGGACCCGCTGATCCGCGCGGTCATTCGCAAGCGCGCGGTGTCGCTGTGGTTGCGCGCCGATCTCGATGTTTTGGTGCAACGAGTGTCGCGGCGCAGCGACCGCCCGCTGTTAAAGGCGGGTGATCCGCGCGCAATTCTCGCCGAATTGATCGAGCGCCGTCATCCGATCTATGCCGAGGCCGCGGTGACAATCAACAGCGGGGACGGCTCGCCCGAAATGACGGTCAATCGGGCGATCGCGGCGCTCTCGGCCTGTCCCTTGGCACTAACCCCGCCCGAGACGGAGTGCGAGCGATGACAACAGTGCTCGAGACCGACCGCGAAAGGCTGCGCGTCGCGCTTGGCGAACGGGCTTATGACATTGTCGTTGGGCCGCGGCTGATCGAAACCGCGGGCGGCGAAATTCTGCCCGTGATGTGCCGCCGGCACGCGGTGGTCGTCACCGATGAACATGTCGCGCAGCATTGGCTCAAGCCGTTGCAAGCCAGTCTCGCCGCGGCTGACATTGCCCAGCACACGGTCGTCTTGCCGCCTGGCGAGGAGACCAAGGATCTCGACCATTTTGGCCGGCTCGCTGGAGAGATCCTGGCATGCGGGATCGAGCGCGGATCGATGCTGGTGGCGCTCGGCGGCGGGGTCGTGGGCGACCTGACTGGGTTTGCCGCCGCGACCTTGCTGCGCGGCATCGATTTCGTCCAGATCCCGACGACGTTGCTGGCCCAGGTCGACAGTTCGGTCGGCGGCAAGACCGGGATCAATGCGGCGGCGGGCAAAAACCTGATCGGGGCGTTTTACCAGCCGCGCTTGGTCCTCGCCGATACCGATGTGCTGACCACCCTGCCGCGGCGTGAATTGCTCGCCGGCTATGCCGAAACCGTCAAATACGGGCTGATCCGCGACGCCGAATTTTTTGCCTGGTGCGAACGCCAGGGTAATGCACTGTGCGCGCTGCAGCCGGACCCGCTGCGCTACGCCATCGTGACCAGCTGCAGGATGAAGGCGGCCGTGGTTGCCGCCGACGAGCGCGAGGAGGGTGACCGGGCATTGCTCAATTTCGGGCACACCTTTGGCCACGCGCTCGAAAGCGAAACCGGATTTTCCAGCCGGCTGCTGCATGGCGAGGCGGTGGCGCTCGGCATGATGCTGGCTTTCGATTTTGCCGCACGGCTCGGGATCGCGGCGGCGGCTGAGGGCGAACGCGCGCGCCGTCATTTCGCCGAGACCGGGCTGCCGACCCGGCTTGCCGATGTCGGGCTTTCGGGTGCGGCGGCCGAACGGTTGCTGGCACATATGGGGAAGGACAAAAAGGTCCGCGACGGCAAGATCACGCTGATCCTGCCGCGCCGGATCGGCGATGCCTTTGTGATGAAGGACGCCCCCGCCGACGAACTGCGCGCATTCCTCGCCACGGCAGCCTAGCAGAGCTACCGACCTTTACCGACTCGGCGTTCGCGGCGGGACGGTTGATCAAGGCGCCGAGGTTACGGCCCTGCGCGCGCCCAGCAGGCGCTGGGCGGCGCCCCGGATTTGCTCGAACAGGGCCACATCAACGGTTTGGTTCAGAAAACCGTGTGCGATTGCATTGCGAGCCGCCAAGCCGCGGCGGAGAACGCTATAGGCATCTTCTTCGATGATCCCCTCTGTCAGCAGCATTTTCAGCAGAGCAGACGAGGAAATCCGGCTGGTCGGTGGGACCTTACGGGCCGCGAGACGATGGCGAGCAGCGGCCTCGATAATCGACCACAGGAGTAGAAATTCGAGGCGGTTCTGGTCTTCGTCTCCGCTTGCAGGACCGATCAGATCCAGACGCGCCGAAAGTTCCTTGATCTCCGGTAGGCGTGGCGGCGGCTGCCATTCGGGATCGGCAAGATCCACATAGACGACCTGAAGCTTCCAACCAGCGCGATGCTCTAACGCCCTGGCAAGCCTCTGAATCGTCTCGAAACTCGCGGGAGAGGAGGTCTTCATCTCAACGACGATATTCTCGCCGTCGCGCTGCGCGATCATATCCGGCGCCAAAGTCCGCAGGAACTCAGGCAGTTCCCGGGGCGATGGATCTACCGAAACCTGGTAACCTTGCCGCGCGTACCACTCCGCATATTGCCTGATTGCTTCGGCTTCGCTTGTGACGAGATCGACATCAGCGGTCATGGAATCCTACTGTGGTCGGGTGCCGGATCGGCGCGCACATACACGAAATCGGAGCTTGTCTGGGACATCCGCTCGATCGCGTCCAGCAGATATAGGCTCGCCCCGGTCAGCGATAGGCCGGCGCTGAAGCGGCTTTTGCGGACCCGAAGCTCCGAGACCTGTCGGTCATCTCGGAAAAGAACCCCTTTAAGCCCGTCGAGCAGCGATTTTGCTATGTTGTCGACGTCAAGCGTCGTTTCCCCTTGGTAGAAATAAATGATCAGAACAGCAAGATCCTGGTCGGCGGGTAACGAAGCGGCATCTTCTTGCAATCGCTCGCGAGCAGCTCGCGACACGCGTTCGCGCCATCGTCGGCGCGATCGCGCATTGGCATTGGCGCTGCGTGGCGCGCCGGCAACGATAAACTCCATGCTTCATCGCGGTCGGCGCGCAGTGTTCCCCTTCCACAATCCTTCGATTAACCGGTGTCTTCCTCGGGGGTCAGTGTTGTCAATGAAAGTGCATGGATACGCGTCGCCAATTCCTCCGCAACGGTCTGGTAAACCAAGCGCTGGCGCGCGACCCGGCTCTGCCCGGCAAAGGCCGCCGATACAATTGTCACCGCAAAATGGGTTTCGCCTTCGGGCCGCGCGCCGGCGTGACCAGCATGGCGATGGGATTCATCGATGATGCCGAGCCGGAGGGGCTCGAAGCGGCTGGTCAGCTTCTCGCGGATCGTATCGGCGACGGACATTGATCGGGGATCTCGATAACTGCGGGGTCGAGTGACGCAGCCTCGGCCAGAAAGTGGCCGAGCTTGTCGACGACATAATGAATATGGTCGCCTTCGGAAGCCGCTGCGGCCCAGTCGATCGTGCCGCGCATCCAGGCCGTGGTCATGCCGAGGGCTGCGGCCGGGACCAGGTTCTTGGCCATGTCTTCGATCATCAGCGCGGTCTGTGGCCGCACCGTATGACGCCGCAACAATTCGCGATAGCCGGCGAGCGCCGGCTTGGGCTCGAACCCGGCATCGGCGATGTCGACTATGCCGCAGAACGAATTCGCGATTTCGAGGTGGGCTAGAAGCCGCTCGGCATGACGCACCGAGCCGTTGGTATGGACGATCTTGCGACCCGGCAAGGCCGCGAGGGCCGCGGTCAGCACCGGATCGGGCGGCATGCAGGCGAGATCAACTTCGTGGACATAGGCCAGGAATTCATGCGGGTCGACCTTGTCCACGGTCATCAGCCCCCGCATCGTCGTCCCGTGCTCGCGAAAATACCTCTTCTGCACAACGAGCGCCTCCTCCAATGACAAGTTCAGCCGTTCGGCGATAAAGCGCTGCATACGGTCATGGATCTGATCGAAGAGGCGGCAGGAGGCCGGGTAGAGGGTGTTATCGAGATCAAAAATCCAGGTCTCGATCTCGTGCAACGGACGGCCGCGATGGGGAGGCATCAAGGGCTCCTCAGCCGGCGCGGATCAGGGTGCCGGCCCCGGAGGTGTCGGTAAACAGTTCGAGCAGGATCGCATGCGGCACGCGGCCATCGAGAATGACCGCCGCTTCGACCCCGCCGTCAACGGCATCGAGACAGGTCTCGACCTTGGGGATCATGCCGCCATAGATGATGCCTTCACCGATCATCCGCCGCGCCGCATTCGCAGATATTTCAGACAACAGCCGCTTGTCGGCGTCGAGCACCCCGGCGACATCGGTCAACAGCAGCAGCCGGGTCGCCTTGACCGCAGCGGCGACCGCGCCCGCGACGGTATCGGCGTTGATATTGTAGGTCTCTCCGGCAGCGCCGACGCCGATCGGGGCGATGACCGGAATGATGTCCGACTGTTTGAAAATGCCGAGCACGTCCGCCGCAACCCTCTGCGGCTCGCCGACAAAACCAAGATCGACATCGCTGCGGACGCCGTTCTCGATCTTGCTGCGCGTGACCTTTTTCGCCTCGATCAGGCGCCCGTCCTTGCCGCTGAGCCCAACGGCGCAGCCGCCCTCGGCATTGATCGCCGCAACCAATTGCTTGTTGATGGCGCCGGCGAGCACCATTTCGACCACTTCCATCGTCGCGGCATCAGTGATCCGCAAACCGTCGACAAACCGGCTCTCGACGCCCAATCGCTTCAGCATCTGGCCGATCTGTGGTCCGCCGCCATGCACGACGATCGGGTGGATGCCGACCTGTTTCAGCAGAACGACATCGCGCGCGAACGAGTCCCCGCCTTCGCCCATCGCGTGGCCACCATATTTGACGACCAATGTGTGACCGGCATAGCGCCGCATATAAGGGAGCGCCTCGGCCAGAACCGCGGCCTTGGCGACAGGGTCGATGTGTTGAGCGGCGGTTCGGGCGTCGGGGTTTGGGCTCATCGTTCCAGCACTCTAACTTGGGCCCTCGGCCATCGCCATCGCGGGCGCGGCAAGCGACCGGGCAAAAGCGGCAAGCGCCGCGCGCAGCACCGCGATGCCACGCTGCTTCTCGGCGCTCGTCAAATGGATTTCGGGATGCGCAGCGGTGTGGGCCGCGAGCTCGGCTGCGACTCGGGCAGCGGTGCGCATCAGTTCGGTAGCGCCGAGTTTGTCGGTCTTGGTCAGCACGACCTGATACGAGATGCCGGCCTGATCCAGCATCTGAATCATCCCGCGGTCCGGTTCCTTGAGGCCATGACGGGCATCGATCAGCATACATACGCGGCACAGCGAGGCGCGTGAGCGCAAATAATGGCGGACCAGCCCGGTCCAGCGCTCGACAGCCTGTTTTGAAGCGGCGGCATAGCCGTATCCCGGCAAGTCGACCAGCATCAATTCGCCGCCGAGATTGAAAAAATTGAGCTGGCGCGTGCGGCCTGGCGTATTCGAGGTCCGCGCCAGCATCCGCCGTCCGGTCAATGCATTGACAAGGCTCGACTTGCCGACATTGGAGCGGCCGGCAAAGGCAATTTCGGGCAGGCCATCGGCGGGCAACGCCCCCCTTTCGGCAACGCCCGCGACAAAGCGAGCCTCGCGGGCAAACAGCCGCCGTCCGCTCTCGAGGAGATCGGGATCGATGTCACGCGCCGGATAGAGGTCAGCGGCACCGCCCTCAAACATCTCGGTCTGCCGCCTCACGCCGCCCCGGCGCGGTGCATGATCGCCCATTGCTGAATGATGCTGAGCGTGTTGTTCCACGCCCAGTAGATCACCAGGCCTGCCGGGAAGTGGGCCAGCATGTAGGTAAACACAACCGGCAGGATCATAAACATTCGCGCCTGCATCGGGTCGACCGGCTGC
>JAFAOB010000450.1 GCA_019238055.1 Alphaproteobacteria bacterium | reverse complement strand
TCGGCCGCATGGATCATTGCCCGCCTTGGCGGATGGAATGGGCGCCCTTCGGCCCGACCTCCGGGGCCCATCACCTTCAAACACGGCCTCCAAATCCTGCAAGTCATGGCAAAGGGATGGGAACTCCGTGATTTGTACACTCCCTAGTGCGAAAGCGGGGGTGACGGTAAGCTTTGAAGCTGTGAAGCGTGTTTTCGGACGGAGATAGGATCATGGATCACGAGCATTATTCCGACGACGATCTGCGCGACATCCTGTCGAATGTGCGAATAATCGCGGTAGTCGGCGCCAGCCCGCGGCGCGGCCGCCCGAGCCATGGCGTAATGGCCTATCTGCAGCGCCACGGCTATCGCGCGATCCCGGTCAACCCCAATGCCGCCGGCGCAACGATCCACGGCGAGACATGCTATGCCGCACTCGCCGACATCCCCGAGCCGATCGATATGGTCGATGTGTTCCGCCGCAGCGAATTTGCCGGTACCGCGGTCGATCAGGCGATCGCGATCGGCGCCAAGGCGGTGTGGATGCAGCTCGGCGTGCGCGACGCCGCCGCTGCCGCCCGCGCCGAAGCGGCTGGGCTCAAGGTCGTGATGAACCGCTGTCCGGCGATCGAGATCCCGCGCCTCGGCCTCGCACCAATCTCCGCCGCGCGTTGAGCCGAGGCGAACAAGTGCTCAATTGCCACTATCTCGCTGCGTAGATTCCTTCGGAGATTTTCCAGAATGCACTTTATCCAGCTCTGCATGTGTAAGCCTGCATGCGCTACTCGGGCGATGTGACGTACAAGGTCTGTGAAACGCGGAGTCCTGATGATATCTTGGGGGGATGGACCGCCAAGAAATTCTTGCCAAGCTCCGGGAGAATGAAACCGCCTTGCGCGCGCGCGGCGTCAGTCACGCGGCGGTGTTCGGTTCGCGCGCGCGAGGTGACAACCGAGCCGACAGCGACATCGACATCATGGTCGAATTTGATCCGGCGGCGCATGTCACCGTTTTCAATTACGCGGGCCTGAAGGACTACATCGCCAGTTTGTTCGACGGCCCGGTCGATGTTGTCAGCCGCGAGGGGCTAAAGCCTTACGTTCGCCCCGCTGCGGCGGCCGACGCCGTTTATGCGTTCTGACGCCCCGCTCGCCGCCCTGCGCGATATCGTGCACCATATCGATCTTGCCGTCCAGTTCACCGCCGGCTTCGACTACGAGGCATTCGTGGCCGACCCGCGCACCGTTTACGCCGTGACCCGTTGCCTTGAGATCATTTCCGAAGCGTCGCGCCGGCTGCCTGAGGGATTGAAGGTCCGCCACCCCTCGATTGCGTGGAGGGACATGGCCGGCGCCGGCAACATCTATCGACACGATTACGAGGACGTGGCCGCGCAGCAAGTGTGGGACGCCGTACAGATCGATTTGCCACCGCTTCGTGTCGTCGTGACCCAGGAGCTAGCCGCCCTCGACCCGTCGGCGGGATAGATCGTACATCGCCCATTACTTGCGGCGATGTGCGACGTGAGGACGATCGAAGTGTTGACGATCTGCTACGGCAGCTTGGTTTTGCACTAGCCGAGCTTCGCGACGAGCGGGGCGAGGAACTCGCGCAGCACCGGTGACCATTTGCGGTGCTCGGGACCGCTTGCGGAATGGCCGAGATCGCTGTCGATCTCGAAATAGCGGGCCTCGACCCCGGCTGTGGAAAGCGCCTGCATGACGCCGGGCGCCAAGCTCGGCGGAAACAGCACGTCACTGCGGCACAGCACGTAAACACCTTTATGGTCGACATTTTTCGCCGCAGCGCGTTTGCCGGCGCGGCGGTCGATCAGGCGATCACGATCGGCGCCAAGGTGGTGTGGATGCAGTCCGGCGTGCGGGACGCCGCCGCTGCCGCCCGCGCCGAAGCGGCCGGACTCAAGATCGTCATGAACCGCTGTCCGGCAATCGAGATCCCGCGCCTCGGCCTGCCGGCGCGCGATGTGACCCGCGGCGCTAGCTAGGGCGAGGTATCGGCCACTGTGCGCGCCTAATGTCGGTCACTCGCCTTCGCCAACCTACGGTCGGGCGTGTCGCGAAAAGGATTTTGTCGAATGCCATTCGCTAGAGGGCGCCGATCGTAGCGCTCACTACATTGCAAGGCCATTGGTCAGTGCCGCAGGGAGGCGGGGCGGGCGGCGGTGGCCGGTAATCGAGGGGTATCGGTAACGGACCCGCGCTCAAAGCCGCTTCGACGTTGATGTTATTGCCCACAACCGTCGGCAACGTGGCTGCGGCTAGCACATGCGCTGAATCGCCTACCACTCGTACAACAGCCCGCTGACCTTTGAACAGCGGTTCTTCGGTAGGGGGAATGTCCTGAACCACCGTTATGACCGGATGCTGGCTGTAACCGAGGAACCCGTCAGCTGGCATTGTGGGTTTGTCGAGCATTACCGTGTATTCGACAGCAGGTAAATTTGGTTGGCCCAAAACCCTTGCCCCCGGCGGCATGCTCGGGTTGGCGCCGGATAGTTCCGCAACCTGCGTCACCTGGCGACCTGCGGGTTGCCAATTTGAGCCAGAATTTGATCCGAAATAAGAGACGCGTATGTTTGGTCGAATATCGACAATGTACCCGTAATAGAAGCGCACCCGTTGCGGGCGCTCCACCGCCGCAGCATCCCACGCTGCCGCGTTCGCATGATAGCTGACATATTGCTGGGCGCCTTGCGCACTGGGGTCGGTACCATATTGGCAGCCGCCAGCGCTGGTGAAAAGCAATAGAGCAAAGACTGATGTTCCTGCACGCATAACAACCTTCCAGCAAAGTTGGCTGGAAGTATTATCGCTAATGGTTTAATCGCTGGTTTACGACAGTCCAAACGAGCATCAAGACCGGCAACGCCGACGACAGCCCGCGGAATTTTAGACGATGCTTATAAGGCGATCACATACGACGATTCCCGTGTCTATTCGTTACCAAATCCTTACGTTATTCTACTCTGTCGTGCCAAATTCCCTATAGCAGTAATCTTTGATAGAGAAGAGCATTAACTTCTATCGTCTACTAAGGCTTATTCCGTTGCTTCCGGTGCGATCGACATTTCGTAGGAAAAGGGTGCAGGATCGGCCGTCACGACCCTATGAATGGAGTCACCTGACGCAAAGGGATAAGCCTTCGTCTACTGTATCCTGACAGCTGATCGATCTAATCGACCGAAATTTGTCGTTCATTTGCGACAGATGATTCTAATTAGACAAACTGTGATCGTCTAGGAAGCGACCCCAACTGGGTGACCAGTTTACCTTGTTTTGGGTGGCTTTAACTATCAATAATTTTGGTAAACCCGGCGGCTCTGTCTTAGAGGCGGTTTTCAGTGCGCCAGGCGAAGCTGGCGCGTTCCAGCCGGTGCAAGTCCGGCCCGGGTAGGATGGTAGCGCATCGCCCGGTAGCGAGTGTTGCGTCGGGGAAGGTGACGACCCCGGCGAAGCGTACACAGCAATC
>JAFAOB010000446.1 GCA_019238055.1 Alphaproteobacteria bacterium | reverse complement strand
CCTTGATTATTCGAAAAATCGCATAACAGACGAAACGCTCAAGCTCCTCGTCCAACTCGCGACGGAATCGGGGTTGCGCGACAGAATTGACGCAATGTTCCGAGGCGAGAAGATCAACATCACCGAAAACCGCGCAGTTCTGCATGTAGCACTCCGCGCGCCGAAAAGCATGTCCATTGTTGTCGACGGCGAGAATGTGGTTCCTCAAGTGCACCGCGTGCTCGACAAAATGGCGACCTTGTCTGAACAGGTCCGAAGCGGCGAGTGGAAAGGCCACACCGGGAAACGCATTCGCAACGTCATCAACATCGGCATCGGTGGCTCTGACCTCGGACCCGTTATGGCGTATGAGGCGCTGAAACATTACAGCGAGCGCGGAATGGCGTTCCGCTTTATTTCAAATGTAGATAGTACCGATCTGTCCGAAGCTCTCCGTGATCTCGATCCATCGGAGACGCTGTTCATCGTATCCTCTAAAACGTTCACGACGCTGGAAACAATGACGAACGCGCAGGCGGCGCGCGCCTGGTCGCTGGCTGGTCTGGGAAACGATTCAAAGGCAGTGGCCAGGCACTTCGTAGCAGTGTCCACCAATGCAGGAGAAGTATCGAATTTTGGCATCGATACGGCCAATATGTTCGAGTTCTGGGATTGGGTAGGTGGCCGCTACTCCATGGATTCGGCGATTGGCCTCTCCACAATGATCGCTATCGGGCCGAATAATTTCCGCGAAATGCTGGATGGCTTCCACGAGATGGATGAGCACTTCCGCACCGCTCCGTTTGAGCGTAATTTGCCCGTTCTGATGGGCCTTCTCGCGGTCTGGTATGGAAACTTCTTCGGGACAGAAACCATCGCAGTGTTGCCGTATGAGCAATACCTGAAGCGATTCCCAGCTTATCTGCAGCAACTGACGATGGAAAGCAACGGTAAGCACGTAACGCTGGATGGGACGGAGGTCAATTACCAGACAGGCGCCATTTACTGGGGCGAACCTGGAACTAACGGCCAACATTCCTTCTATCAATTGATTCACCAGGGCACCAAGCTGATCCCTTGTGACTTCATCGCATTTGCCCAGGCGCTAAACCCGGTAGGACGGCAGCATGACATGCTGATGGCGAATGTCTTCGCACAGAGCGAAGCATTGGCGTTCGGCAAAACGCGCGACCAAGTCAAGGCGGAAGGCACTCCAGATTGGCTCGTGCCGCACCGTGTATTCGAGGGTAACCGCCCGTCTAACACGATTATTCTCGAGCGGCTGACACCGAAAGCCCTCGGCACGCTTGTCGCGCTCTACGAGCACTCCGTCTTTACGCAAGGCACCCTCTGGGGCATTGACTCGTTCGATCAGTGGGGCGTCGAGTTGGGCAAGGTACTGGCGAAGCGGATTATACCGGAACTGGAGAGTCAATCAGAAACCAAACTTGGGCACGACAGTTCCACAAACACGTTGATCAGGTACTACCGAAAATTTAAGGAGAATGTATGAAGAATATTGGCTTGAGAAGCTGCCACGCGAGAAAGCGGGCATCTTCGAGGACCGCCCTGTGCTGCGTGATCGCGAGAAAATCGCCTCATCGATACACAGTCTGAGAGCAAGGTTTGGCTTGGTACACCAATAACGTCTAGAGAAAGGAGTCACATTGATGCAACTTGGAATGGTCGGTCTCGGAAGAATGGGCGCCAACATGGTGCGGAGGCTTCTAAGGGGAAGTCACCGCTGTGTAGTTTTCGATAGGTCGCCGAAGGCGGTGGAGGAACTGGTTAAGGAAGGGGCGATAGGAGCGACGGACCTCAGCGATCTCGTGAAAAAGATCGAGGCGCCTCGATCGATTTGGTTGATGGTCCCAGCCGCAGTCGTGGACGAAACCATCTCTGATGTCGCGCGTCATCTCGAAGGCAATGACATTCTCATCGACGGCGGCAATTCGTATTACATCGACGATATCCGGCGCGCGAACGAACTCGAGTCGAGGAGGATTCGCTACGTGGATGTCGGCACGAGTGGCGGCGTTTGGGGTCTGGAGCGAGGCTACTGCATGATGATCGGCGGCGCGGCGGAGGCAGTCAAGCACCTCGATCCAATCTTCAAAACACTCGCGCCGGGCCGGGGCGATATCCCGCGAACAAAGGGACGCGAAAAGCTTGACGGCACCGCTGAGCTCGGCTATCTTCACTGTGGTCCCAGTGGGGCCGGCCATTTCGTAAAAATGGTCCACAACGGCATCGAGTACGGCGTCATGGCGGCCTACGCCGAGGGACTGGGAGTCTTGCGCGAGGCCAATATCGGCAAACAGAAGGCAGTGATCGACGCCGAAACCACACCGCTCCGCGACCCAGAGCACTATCAATATGATTTGAATCTTCGCGATGTGGCCGAGGTGTGGCGACGTGGCAGCGTGATCGCATCCTGGCTGCTCGACCTAACCGCAGCCGCGCTCGTTGAAGACCCGGCTCTTCCAAAGTTCGCTGGACGGGTCTCGGATTCGGGCGAAGGCCGCTGGACCATCAAAGCCGCGATCGACGAGGCTGTTCC
>JAFAOB010000394.1 GCA_019238055.1 Alphaproteobacteria bacterium | reverse complement strand
AAACATCCGGTCCGGCCGTACGCGAGCTTTCGCTATTTGGACCGACAGCACCGGCCTCGCCATGGCTGCATAATCAATGCGTATCGCTGAGCATTGCCAGCCCAGTGCGCTTTCGATTGATATGCAGATCCCAAGTTGACGGTGCCCTCGTCCTGCGTCAGTCGTTCTCTCGTGCGGTCATAGAGCTTGGTCATGCGCGGGCTCTCATGCGCCGCCATTGGCGAGACAGGCGGTAATTCCAGTTGCCCGAGATGTATGATTACCAATGGGTACGTGAATCCGCATTGCTACTGCGCGACACCGGATCATCAGCCAAGCCGCGTATTGGTTCATTGGGCGCTCGGTGCGCACCCAAGCGGGCCTTGCTGCCGCGCGGCATGTTGGCCGCACCGGAGACCGGCCGCCGAAACTCACCGACGACAACATTGAGACCGCCAAGGCGATACTGGCCAATCCCGACATCGGCGTGACGCAAATTGCACCGCCTCGACATCTCTTCGGCAACGCTCTATCAGTACATACGCGGTCCTGCTGTCTGAGAGAATACCGACTGTCAATAGGTCAATGGCACTGCGCTTTGGCGCAAGCCATGCATGGCGCGCTGCCGATGCCGGCGTCCCCGACTACTCTGCAGCGATGCGGGGAACCTCGTTGAGGGTCGCGAAATAGCGGCGGCCGGCGGCGCGCTGATTCTCGTAGATCGAGCCCTGATACTCGGCCGGCGGTAGCGGCATCCGTACCGGCAACGGCACCAGCCGCGGCGCGAGGCTCGGCTCGCCAACAATCAGCTGTTCGTTGAATTTCTCGATGCCCTCCTTGAGCCCGAGCAGCGGCCAGGCATCGGCGGCGCGATATTGGAACAGCAGGAAGCGGCGGGACCGCCCCGAGAAATTGGTCGCCGAGCCGTGGACTGCGCGGACGTGGTGGATCGTAATCGAGCCGGCCTTGCCAAGGCACGGCACGGCGCGCGACAGGTCGATGTCGCAATTTTCCGGGTCCATCGCGCCGCAGAATCGTCCATCCGGGCCATGATGGTCGTGGATCGGCCCCTTGTGGCTGCCCGGCATGACCATCATCGGACCGTTCTCCATGTCGACATCGTCGATCATGATGCCGACCGCGGCGAGATCCTCGTTGGTATGCGGGTAGAACGCCCAATCCTGGTGCCATTCGATCGGCGCGCCATAGCCGGCCGATTTCATGTTGAGCTTGCCGGTGTCGAAACGCAGGCTGCCCCACAGATCGGTCAGCAGTTCAACGACCTTGGGGTTGCGGCTAGCGCGCGTGTAGACCGGATGGATCGCATGTGGTGCCTTCAGCCGGCGGACCCGCGGCTCGTCCGCCGAGTGCGTGTCCTCGAGGTCATAGATCGAGTCGTTGGCGGTCACCGTCGCCGACGCGGCAACGAATTCGTCGGTCACCCGACGCAGCTCCGCGATATCCTCAGCCGAGAAGACGTTGGGGACGACGATGAAGCCGTCGCGATCATAGGCGGCGCGCTGCGCACCTGTAAGCATGCGGTTTCTCCCTCAAGGTCGCGTTCCCCATGCCAAGGAGCGCGGTATCGAAGCAATTGAAGTATGATATTACCCAGGATTGCGCCTGCCGCACAATGAACCGATCCAAAAGGAACTTCTTCTCGGTAGCTATGGCGGCCTTATCGTCGCCGACGGGGCGCTGCACGTTGTTCAGTCCTTGGCTAAACCCAGCACCTTGACGGCAAGGTCTTATTCACTCCCACCTCATGCTCCTGGATCAACGCGGTCGAAGGCTTTTTTGTCATCCTCACACGCCGGCCATTGCACCGCGGTTACTTCCATTCGCTCGCGACCTGCAAGCGCCGCCCGGGCCGATGAACTGGCGGCACAAGACGATCACCACGGCCAGGCAATATGTCGCCGTATCACCGAGACCGTAAGCCAGCTCACCAACATGACATCGCCGGGCGCGCTGCACTGACGACACAAAATTTCTTTCCGCAGCCGGATCGTTCCGGCCTCTTCGCTTATCGGATTTATTATTGAAAACAGATTTTTCGAGAATACACGAATATACCGGCAGGCAGGGGCCGCACAGGTGGCAGGATTCCATAGCAGAGGCCGGGAGTTAAGCGTACGTCTCGTTTGTCTGCGGTGCCGGTGTGACTGGCGCAATTGCTTCCGTACCTGTCGGCGAGCGGCTTCTAATCGTAAAAAGCTTAGTCTGTCGCCTAAGCGCCGATTCCAACATTCCCGGGGTCGCCTGGTAGCGGGAGTATCACCCAAAGAGTTCGTGATGGGCCGCCCTCCATCCGGCCGACATGGGAGATTATCGGCCTTCGGTATCGAGATCTTTGAGCTGTGCCCGCATGGTCGCAAGCCGCCGCTCGAGTATCTTGACGATCTGATCGCCGATCTCGTCCGCGGTGAAGATAGTTCGGTTTATGAGCCCGCGCCTGCTATAGATTTGATCTTGAGTACCGATGACGATCTCATCCGTATTGCGATACACGGCAATCAGGCGCTCCGTTTCCTTAATTTGTTGCACCAAATCATTGATGGTCATGGCTTAACTCTCCAGAGGGTCGGGCCTCGTGCGGTGGGAAGCGATGGCAGGTTGCTGCAGTCGGTGAAGAGTCCGACAGAGGTCAGGGATAGCCAGATCCCCGCGAAGGCAAGATGTCATATGCTCATGCGCCTTTTCGGCCTATAGCCCGCGAGTTCATTTCCCACTCGAGCTACCTGGGACTGGTACTTAGCTCTCTGGGGTTGGGCTCTCGTCCTATAGTTGGGTGTGCTCGCAGCACTGCTCGTCCCGCCGCTACTGATCCGAAGCTGCGTAGGAGAGGCCCTGCTGCGTCCGCAAGTCGGCGCCGAATACAATGCCTATTCTTCGCGGATGGCCCGGCTGATTCCTGGGATTTTTTAGGCTATTGCGATAAGCCATCGCAGTCGCCTCGACTATATAACCTGCTTTTTCTTGAGCTGCCGAATCTCTTCCGCTGTATATCCGGCAAGGGCGCGCAGCACTTCTTCGGTATGCTCCCCTTTCAGCGGCGCGCGCTTGGCAAGAACCGGTGAATCCGAGAGCCGTACCGGGCAACCGATTACCGAGAAGCGGCCGCGCGTCGGGTGGTCGAGATCGAAAATCGTCTCGCGCTCGCGCAGATGCGGATCGGCCAGCACCTCGGCGGTGTCGAGCACTGCTCCGCAGACGATGCCGCGCCTGGCGAAGGCCTTCATGACCTCGCGCTTCTCGCGCTCCTTCGTCCAGGTTTCAATCTCCGCGGTCAGCGCCGCGCCGTTGTTGGCGCGCGCCGAGGGGGTCGCGAAACGTGCATCCGAACGCAGATCCGGGCGTCCGATGACTTCGGTCATCGCCTCGAACATCTCCGGATTGTCGGGCGGGATGGTCATGTAGACATAGTCGTTCGATCCATTTCCCGCACAGCGCAGCAGATCCGACCAGCCGCCGGTGGCCGAGCGGTTGCCGGTGCGCTCAAGCGGCTTTCCGGTTGCCAAGGTTTGCGTGAACTTGACCCGGGTCAGGTTCAGCACCGCCTCCTGCATCGCGACCTCGACGAGCTGACCGCGGCCGGTGGCATTGCGTTGCACAAGAGCGGCGAGGATCGCAATCGTCAGATGCATGCCGGTGCCAGAATCGCCGATATTGGCGCCGTTGACCAGCGGCGGGCCGCCCGTCTCGCCGGTCACGCTCATGGCACCGGATGTCGCCTGCGCTACCGGCTCAAAGCATTTGAACCCGCTATAGGGACCGTAAGAGCCGAAGCCCTTGATCGAGGCATAGATGACCCGCGGGTTGAGGGCCTTCACATCTTCGTAGCCGAGCCCCAGCCGCTCCATGACCCCCGGACCGAGGTTCTCGGCGACGATATCGGCATTGCGGACCAGCCGCCGGGCAATCTCCTTGCCGTCCTCGGTCCGCAGATTGATGACGGTGCTTCGCTTATTGCTGTTGAGCAACAGGAAGAAAAAGCTGTCGAGCTTCGGATTGTCGGCGTTCCACAGCCGGCGAGCGCGGTCGCCGTAGGGCGGGCGCTCGATCTTGATTACGTCGGCGCCAAGCCAAGCGAGCATCTGTGTGCAGGACGGACCGGCCTGGTCGTGGGTGAAATCGATGACGCGAATGCCTTTGAGTGCTTGGCTCATGCTGATTCTCCAGATGGCTCATTGTCATCGCCCGAAAGACCGGGGCTCTGCGATTTTCGCGCTAGAGGAGGATGCTCCACCGGCCGGGTCGGGCTCAAGCCTGGCAGATAGAAAAGCGAGACCGCAAGCGTCAAAGCCGCAATCAGTGCCACGACCAAATAGACCTCATACAATGAGGCCGCGACCGCCGTGGTGAGGCGGGCGATTTGCTGGGAGCCGAGATCACCGCGCAGCGCCGGCTCCAACAGCCGGTTGACTGCGTCACCGGCGCCGGGCAGGCGGCGATAGACGCCGAAATTAAGAATTGCTCCGAACAGGGCCGCCCCCAGCTCGCACCAAGCACGCGCATGAACATGTTGGCGCCGGTGGCGGCGCCCCGCTCATCCCAGCCGACGCTCGTCTGGATCGAGACGAGAAAGGCCGGAGCGCAAAAACCGATGCCGAGGCCCATCACCAATGAAGCAGCAACCGCCCAGACGATACCGCTCGACGGCTGCAACAGCGCCAGCAAGACAGCGGCGGCCACCAGCAGCGCCCCACCGATGATCACTGATGCCCGGTACGAAACGCGGATCATGACGCGTGCGGCTGCCAAGGTGCCGAATGTCCAGCTAACCGATTGGCATCCGAGCGCAAAACCCGCGATGGTTGGGCTCCGGCGCATCACGCCCTGGACATAAGTCGGCAGAAAGGCACTCACACCCATCATCACCGTAACGGTTCCAAAGGCGCCGAGACAACCAAGTGCGATAATGCGGTTATGCCACAGCCGGAACGGCACGGGCGGCTCCGGTGTGCGGCGCTCGTGCATGGCGAGAAGGGCGAGCGCCGCGAGACCGCAGAGGGCCAAGGGTATGCTTCCAAGGCCGAGGGTTCGAGCCTGCACCAGCGCGAATAGCACCATACCGACGCCAAGGGTCAACAGAACGCCGCCCGGCCAGTCGATGCGGTGCTCGCGCGGCGTTAACCGCTCATGCAGGAACAGGGCATACATCAGAATGGCGGCGGCACCGATCGGCAGGTTGACCCAGAACACCAGACGTCAGTGCAGATGCTCGACAATGAACGCGCCGAGCGCTGGGCCGACGATTGCCAAAACCCCGAAGACACTCGAAATGTAGCCTTGCACCCGCGCCCGCTCGGCCGGGGTGTGGATGTCGCCGACAATCGTGCTGGTAATCGGCTGAAGAGCGCCGCCGCCAAGCCCTTGCACGGCGCGAAACAGCACCAGCGCTGGCATATTCGTAGCAAAGCCGCACAGTGCCGGGCCGGCCAGAAAAATGCCGGCGCCGGCGAAGAATACCCGCTTGCGGCCATAGATGTCAGCCAGTCGGCCATAGACCGGCACGCTGACCGCCATGGTTAGGAGGTACGCCGCAAATACCCAGCTAAACAGGCGAAAGCCGCCGAGATCACCAATGATCGTCGGCATCGCGGTGGCGACGATCGTGCTCTCGACGGCAGCCATGAAGGTCGTCATTAGCGAGGCGGCTAGCACCAGCCGGCGTCGCGACGCCGCGATCGCCGGCGAGATCTGCTGGACGGCTTGATCCACGATCTTGGCGCCGATTCATATAGTTTTGGGACAAGAGGGGACGCGTCTCATAGAGATGATATCGAGGAAGACCGAAGGCGCCCAATTACCTGATCGTCAGTCCCACCAAGACCGGCGATGTCGAGTTTGGCGCGGCGTAGAAGAAGCTCAGCGAAGAGGGCCTGAATATCTCTCGGTCAGACTCGACGACCCGGCGCTGACGCAGCCGCTCAACTGCGCGCTGGTCGAGCAGAGTGACGATA
>JAFAOB010000363.1 GCA_019238055.1 Alphaproteobacteria bacterium | reverse complement strand
GCGGCCAGATCCAGCCTTCGGCATAGACGAGACCCATCAGCACCGCGGCGCAGACGATCAATGCCGCTTTCCGCAGCGAGATTTCATATTGGTAACGCATTTGGCATCCTATACCAGACCGGACGGCTAGCCAGCCGTTCCCTCCCTGGTCCGTTCATAGCCCAAATGCCGCAGCAAACCGCAGTCGGTTTCAGGAGGCGAGCCATTTCGCGCAATCTTTGGCGAGACCGGCGACCGCCGCGTCATATAAGCGTTTGCCGGCTTCGGGGCTCGCCAGGGCCGAGTTGGCGCCGATCCGGCCGTCCGGGAAATTGCGGCGGTAGTCGATGGCGTCGGTAAACTCGCCCGCGGTGCGATCGGCGGATCGAGCACTACCTGTTTGATCGCATCGGGATGGGCGAATTGAGTAACGGCAACCTCGCTTGGCGTGGCATGACTGCCCTCGGCTTCGCCGTACAGCTCCTTGGCGAGCTGCCCCACGCCTTCGGCCTGCCACCAGTTTCGCAGCCGGCACCGGATCGGCGCGAGACCATTCGCAGGCGCCATGCTGCGCGCCGCGTAGATCTCGGAAAAAGCGGCGGTAATTGTCGCAATATTTCCGCCATGCCCATTGATAAAATAGAAGCGTTCAAAGCCGTGCACCGCCAAAGACTCGACGATGTCGCGCAACAGAGCAATCAGCGTGCTCGGCCGCAGCGTAATCGAGCCGGGAAACGCCATATGGTGCTGCGCCATGCCGATCCCGATCGTCGGGCCGACCAGCGCCCCGGTCGTCTCCCCAACGCCGCGGGCGATGATTTCGGCGCAGATCGCATCGGTGCCGATCAGGCCAATCGGGCCATGCTGCTCGGTCGAGCCGATCGGCAAGATGATGCCGCGGCTCGTCTCGAGATAGGCCGCGACCTCGGGCCAGGTCTGCAATTGCAGCTGCATGCACTCCTCCTCTCGCGGCATTGCCGGCGCGCCGTAGTGGAGCCCACCACCCGACGCCCTTGCGCCGCGGCCTATGGCAAAAGCTCATACCGGATCTAAGCGCCTTCACGGCGACATTCAGCCGCGAGACAATCTCTCGGGCCGCTGATCTCGCGGTGGTTAACCGATGCGCACTCACTCGTTGCGGTCGACGAAGGCAGCGAGCTTCTCGATAAAGGCTTGAGGCTGTTCCCAATGCGGGAAGTGGCCGGCATCGGCGATCAGTTCGAGTCGCGCATTCGGGATCGCTTGGCGCCAATTCTCGCCATAAGCCGGCGTGACAATCCGGTCCGCCTCACCCCACAGCAGCAGGGTTGGGCGATCGATGCGGTGCAGCCAGCGTTTCAGCCGCGGATTGTGCATATAGGGCTTCCATCCATAGAGCGCGAAAGCCTCGCGGGCGCGCACAATCATTGCGAGTTCGCTATCGGGCAGCCGGGTGAAGTCGATCTCCGCTTTGGCCGGATCGGCCCAGGCGCGCTCCAGGTATTCGGCCTGCGTCATCGCATGCATATCGGCAATGTCGCGCTCCTCGCGGCCGACGAATTTGACGCCGAGCGGGTCAATGAGGACGAGCTGTCGGAACCGTGCCGTCGAACGCACCGTGATTTCGGCTGCGATCCAGCCGCCGAAATCGGCACCGACCAGCACCGCATCCTGAAGCCCGAGTTCGGCGGCGAGGTCGAGGTAGAGATAGGCGAGGTCATCGACCACGCCCATGCCGTCGATCAGTGGAGAATTGCCCCAGCCGGGGTGCCAGGGAGCGATCACCCGATAACGGGCTGCCAACAGTTCGAGCCATGGCCGCTCGGGCGCGAGCCCTTCGCCGGCATGCAGAAACAGCAGCGGGCGGCCTGCGCCGCGCTCGACGAGTTCGAGATTGGTGCCGGCAATCGCGATCATGCGCGACATTATGGCGCCGGGTAATGCGTGCGCAGCGCCTCGCCGCCGACCTCAGCCGGTTCGGCGTCGATCAGAATAAAGGCAAAGACCGCCGGCACCGTGCCGTTGTTGACCCAGGCATGCATTGTGCCGCGCTGCACGACAATATCGCCTGGCGTCATATGGACGACTTCACCGCTGTCGAATTCGAGGTCGCATTCACCAGAGAGCAGGATCGCATAATCGACGGTCTCGGTGCGGTGCATAAATTTGGGCGCACCGGGCGCGAATTCGGTTATGCGGATGACCGTGCCTTGGCCGGTGCCGACATAGTTGTACCGTTTGACAAAGCCGGCGCGCTGCACGGCATCGGCCGCGGCCGAATTGTCGACCGGCATCGTGTCGGTGGACCAGATCTCGCAACCTGAGATATGCGGACGGTTGAGCCGCGGAACCGCGACGAGTCGCTCATCGGTCGCCACGATCGCCTTGCCGTTGGCATCGTGCCCGGTAACGATCCGCCTTACCTCCAGCGCCATGGCCGCCCTCCTTCACCGATTGTGTGCATCGCCAGGGCAAGTTTATGCGTCGCAACCCCGGCTGACCACAATCTTGGGCCGAGCGGCGAATAGGAATGAGTGCTCTGCCGGCCGTCCTCGGCGCATGGTCGGCATGACGTATTCGGCACCGGCGCGCACCCCAGCTGGGCCCACAGCTGCGGCTAACCAAGGTCGAGGCCGTAGATCTCGCGCGGGTCACGCACGCCGCGCAGGACATGGGTGCCGAGTGGTTCGAGGCGAGAACTTTCAGCGACTGCGGCGGCGAGCGCGGCGGAGACCAGAACCTTGCGGCCAAGCGGCTCGCACAGGGTCTCGATGCGGGCGACTTCATTGACCGCCGGTCCGATCACCGTGAAGTCGAGCCGATCGACGGCGCCGACATTGCCGTAGAGCACCTCTCCAAGGTGAAGTGCCAAATCGACTGCGGCACTTGGCTTACCCGCCTCGCAGCGTGCCGCATTCAGCCGGTCGACAGCACGCATCGCGTCGGCCGCGCCGTCTAGTGCTCGGCGGCAGATTTCTTCGCGCGTCGCGTCGTCGAACGGAAAGATCGCGAGCATGCCATCGCCAAGGAATTTTAATACCTGGCCGCCGCGCGAGCGCAATGCAGCAGTCAGCGTCTCAAAGATCTCGTCGAGCAATTCGATGACCACGGCTCCCGGTATCGTGTCCGCAATCGCCGTGAAGCCGCGGATATCGGCATACCATAGCACGGCGCGGATACTCTCGACCGAGCCGCGCTCGATCGCTCCGGCGTGGACGCGCCGCCCAGCGTCGGCGCCGAGATAGGCTTCAAGCAGGCTTGAGGCGATCGTGTGGCTGGCATGCGCCATCATCGCCAGCGAGACGACAGGGAGCACCGCCTTCAGCAGCCCGAGGTCATCGTCGTCGAAGCCGCACGGCCGGTCCGTCGCAAAAGAATAACCCACACCCGTTCCGCGCGACGCATCGCCCGCGGCGCCGAAGCGAACCACCTCGGCGAAATAATCGGTAGCGCCCGCCGCGGCGAGTTCCTCGAGTAGCGGAAAGTCGAGTTGCGCCTCGGCTCCGCTAAGACGGCGGCGCAAATGCAGCCCTGATCTCGCCTCTTTGGCCGGAGCGGTCGCCGCCATCACTTCCCAGAGGCGTATCAGGTACCCGATCGGGCTATTCAGGACGCCCTGCTCGTATCGGTCGCCGCGTTCGAATTGCTGCGGCTCGATGGCGTTGAGCCGGCGCCGCCAAGTGTAGCCATAGCCGCCCCATTGCGGATGCAAGGTGCGCATCCCGGCAAAGGCACGCCACAGCGGCACACCGGCGGAGACGAGGCTTTGACAGAACTCGTCGAATAACGGCGCAGCCTCGGCGCCGCGCAAACCCTGGCCGACCGCCCAGACATGCAATTCGATGATCTTTTGTCCGAGCGGACCGTCATAGCTCCCCGCGAACGAAGGCATCGGCAGTAACACCGGCATCGCGGGCGGCCCGGCACTACCGCATGGTCGGCATGACGTATTCGGCGCCGGCGCGCACCCCGGTCGGCCAACGCGCGGTCATCGTCTTCAAATGCGTGTAAAAGCGCACGCCTTCGGGACCGTAGACCGCCATATCGCCAAACAACGAGCGCTTCCAACCACCAAAGCTGTGAAATGCCATCGGCACCGGGATCGGGATATTGATACCGACCATGCCGATCTGGACGCGGTTGGCAAACTCGCGCGCCGCGTCGCCGTCGCGGGTAAAGATCGCGACCCCATTGCCGTATTCATGATCGTTGACGAGTTTGGTCGCGCTATCAAAATCCGGCGAGCGCACGACCGACAATACCGGCCCGAAAATCTCCTCCTTGTAGATGCGCATGTCGGGCTTGACGTCATCGAACAGGCACCCGCCAAGAAAGAAACCGTTCTCGTAGCCCTGAAGCTTGAGGCCGCGGCCGTCGACGACCAGCTTCGCCCCCTCCTCTATGCCGAGATCGACATAGGAGCGCACCCGGTCCAGATGCTGGCGGGTGACGAGCGGGCCCATCTCAGCCTCGGGATCGCTGCCGGGGCCGATCTTAAGCGCCCGCACCCGCGGCACCAATTTGTCGAGCAATCTGTCGCCGATTCCGCCGACCGCGACTGCGACCGACACCGCCATGCAGCGCTCGCCGGCCGCACCATAAGCCGAGCCCATCAGCGCGTCGGTGGCCTGGTCGAGATCGGCGTCGGGCATGACCACCATGTGGTTTTTGGCGCCGCCCAGGGCCTGCACCCGTTTCCCGGCGGCGGCTGCGGTCGTGTAGATGTATTCGGCGATCGCGGTTGAACCGACAAAGCTGACCGCGGCGATCCCTGGATGGTGCAGGATCGCGTCGACCGCGACCTTGTCGCCATGGACGACATTGAAGACGCCGGCCGGCAGCCCTGCCTCGGTCAGCAATTCGGCGATGCGCAACCCGGCCGACGGATCACGCTCCGATGGCTTCAGCACAAACGTGTTGCCGCAGGCGAGCGCCATCGGAAACATCCACATCGGCACCATCGTCGGGAAATTGAACGGTGTTATACCGGCGCACACGCCCAAGGGTTGGCGCACCGACCAGCTGTCGATGCCGCGGCCGACCTGTTCGGTAAATTCGCCCTTTAACAGATGCGGGATGCCGCAGGCGAACTCGACCACCTCGACGCCGCGGGTGACCTCTCCCTGCGCATCGGAAAACACCTTGCCGTGCTCCTCGGAGATGATCCGCGCCAGCGCATCCTGCTCGCGGTGCAAGAGTTCGAGGAATTTGAACATGATGCGTGCCCGGGTGAGCGGCGGGGTTGCGGCCCAGCCGGGAAACGCGGAGGCCGCCGTGCGCACTGCCGCATCGACCTCGCCGGGCTCGGCGAAGGCGACGCGCCTGATCTTCTCACCAGTCGCCGGGTTGTACACGTCGCCCCAGCGCCCACTCTTTCCCTCGGCCCGCTTGCCGCCGATGTAATGCTGGATGTCGCTCATCAGACCGACCCGCCCGCTATTGACTAGACCTGCCATATCATAAGCCGGCGAAAGCAAAGCCGGCACCGGATTTTCACCGTCGATGGCGGAGGCTTGGCCGCCGTCGATGTCAGCGGGCGCGATTTGCCGCATAGCCGTGATACTTGCGGCAGTTGCGGGTTTGGGCGATTAAGACCGATGGCTTCGATCGGCTCGCGGCAGAGATGGCGGGCGCTGGTCACGCGGCCTCGTGAAGAGGCGGGCGGGCTGGTCCAGGCGTTAGCGCAGCGCGCTATCGCTGCGCTGGTTGAGCCGATGCTGCAGATCCATTTTCGCGAGGTCACGTCGGATCTTGCCGATGCGCAGGCCGTGCTGTGCACAAGTGCAAACGGCGTCAGCGCGTTGGCTCGGTCGTCCAGCAAGCGTGGCGTGCCGCTGTTCGCGGTCGGCGACGCGACCGCGGCCCGCGCGCGCGCTTTGGGGTTCACCACGGTCGAAAGCGCCGGTGGCAACGCCGCGGATCTGGTTCGTCTGGTCGCCCTTCGGTTGGAGCCGCGAACGGGTCGGCTCGTGCATGTCAGCGGCAGCGAGGTGGCGGGCGATCTGGTGGGCGATCTGCGCGAACGCGGCTTCGCCATCGAGCGCATCGTCCTTTATGAGGCCCGACCGGTCACGACGCTGAGTGACGACGCAATTCGCGCGCTCGATGCCGGTGAGGTCGGTTTCGCCTTGTTTTTTTCACCGCGCACCGCGGCTATCTTTACTCACCTCGCCGAGGCTGCCGGCATCGCGCGAGCCTGTGAAACGATGACCGCGCTCTCGATCAGTCGGGCCACCGACGCTGCTCTCGGCGGGACCGCCTGGTGCGAGCGCCGCGTCGCCGAACAACCTAATCAGCCGGCACTGCTTGATCTGTTGGATCGGCTGATCATCGAGCGAGGGTGCGGCGGCTGAGGCCCAGGGAGCATCATGTCAGAAGAACGCAACGAGGAACCCGCGGAGGAGCATACCGAGCCGGCTTCGACCGAGCCGGAGCCATGGTCGCCGTCCGAGACGAGGGCGCCGCCAGCTGTTGCGCGCCGCGGAGAATCGCGGGTCGCGATTGCCCTCGGCGCGATGCTCGTCGTGCTTATCGCCATTGTTCTGGCAGCGCCGTTTTGGGCGGCGGCAGTGATGCCTCTGCTGCCCTGGGCCGGGCAATCCGAGAGGCAACGATACGACGCGCTCGCTGCACGCGTTACGGCACTCGAGCAGCGGCCGGTCGCACCGGCCATCGACGCCGATGCGATCAAATCGGCGCAAGCTGCATTGGCGCAACGCCTCGCCGCCCTCGAAGACAATGTCGCTGCACTTCGGCGCGAGGCGGGCGCGGCAGTGAACAAAACAGCCTTAGATCAACAGGCGCAGCGCCTCGACGCGCTTGAGAAGGCCGTCGCCGCAATCCCGCAGAATTCTGATACCGCGTCGATTAAGGAGGATTTGGCACGGCAATCGCAGCGTCTCGACGCGATTTCGGCGCAATCGGCGCAACGGGATGCGTCGGAAACGACCGCTATCCAAAAAATCCGACAGGATATGGCCCAGCGCGGCATCGCCGAGAGCGAGTTGGCCAAACGGCTCGATGTGCTCGAACATCAGCTCCACACTCAGAACGGCGCCGACCGCAGCGGCTCGGCGCTGCTGCTGGCCCTGCTGCAGATGCACGAAGCGGTCGAAGCGGCGCGACCCTTTCCGGCAGAATATGCTGCGTTCGAGGATCTGGCAGCGCACGATCCGCAACTTACCGCGGCTGCAGCCCCGTTAGCGGAGTCTGCGCGTGACGGAGTCGCGAGCCGCGCCGTGCTGCGTCAGCGGCTCACCGACCTCGCCGACCAGATCACCGCGATCAAACCGACAGCAGGAAAGCCGAAATGGTGGGCGCCAGCGCTCACGCAGCTAGAAGGACTGGTCACGATCCGCCGCATCGAGCCCAGCGCCAAAACCGGGCCACAGGCTACGATCGAAGCTGCGCATACCGATCTCGCCCAAGGCGATCTGGGCGCCGCGGTCGCCGCAGTCGGGACGCTGACCGGCGCCAATGCCGAGGCGGCGCAGCCCTGGCTGCGCATGGCGCGCCAGCGGCTTGCCGCCGAAACTGCTCTCAGCAAACTGCAGGCATTGTTGACTTCTCGTGTCGGGGCCCCGCCTGCGGTTGCGCCGGCGTCCACCTCACCGGCACCTCGTCCGGGTCCAGACATGCCAAAGACGCCCTCCTGATGCGCACGATTTTTGCTCTGATCATCATCGCTGCGCTGGCCGCGAGTGCAGTGTTTCTCGCCGATAATCCGGGTCGGGTCGAGATCGTGTGGCGAGGCTGGCAGATCGACACCTCGGTCGGGGTGCTGATCGCCGTCGCTGCACTGGCGGCGCTCGCGGTCGTGCTGGTGTTGCGGCTGATCTTGTTGATCCTCAACAGCCCGGGCGCCTTTATGCGTCGTCGCCGCGAACAGCGGCGTAGCGCCGGCTATCAGGCGCTGACCCGCGGCATGGTCGCGGTTGCCGCCGGCGACCCGCAAGAAGCGCGGCGCTATGCGCGACGAGCGGAAGCGTTGCTGGCCGAGCCGCCTTTAACGCTTTTATTATCCGCGCAGGCAGCGCAGATCGGCGGTGACGAGCTGGCCGCCAAAAAATTTTTTACTGCGATGCTCGACCGTCCCGAAACGGAATTTCTGGGACTGCGTGGCCTGCTCAACCAGGTCCTGCGAGATGGCGATCGTGGTACCGCGCGCCGCTTGGCGGAACGTGCACTCGAATTGCGCCCGAATACGACCTGGGCGCTATCGAGCCTGTTCGATCTCGAGGTCCGTGAGCAACGCTGGGAATTCGCGCGCAACGTGCTCGACCGGGCCGTCAGGCACCGCTTCATGACCCCGGAGATAGCACGCCATCACCGCGGGGTGATACTCCATGAGCTGAGCCGTGTCGCCGCCGCGCAGGGTGACCGTCAGCGAGCCCTGAGACTGGCCGGCGAAGCCTTCGCGTTGGCGCCCGACCTCGCGGCACTGGCGGTGCACCACGCCCGATTGCTGCTGGCCGAGGGGAAGACCGGACGTGCCGCAAGAGCGGTCGAACGCGCCTGGACGACGGCGCCGCACCCGGATCTGGCGCAGCTCTACAGCGAAATCGGCAATACCGAGACTCCGCTCGCCCGCGTTACCCGTTTCCAGCGGCTTGCGGTGCAGAATCGCGCGGTGAGAGAGAGTCACCTTGCATTGGCCGAGGCGGCGCTCGCGGCCGAGCTATGGGGCGAGGCGCGCCGTCATCTCGAACACGCCCTCGCAGCCGATCCGCCGCCCGTTGCCGCCCTGCCGGCAAATTCCGATGCTCCTTCACCGTCTTTGCCGGCGCTCGCGGACGAGAGCGATATGCTGTCGCGCGCGACCCCGCGCCTCTGTCTGATGATGGCGCAGGTCGAGGAAGCAGAGCACGGCGATTCCGGTCGCACACGCGAATGGCTTGACCGCGCCGTCCGCGCACTGCCCGATCCGCGCTATGTCTGCGCGAATTGCCGCGGCGAGAGTGCGCAGTGGCACTCGCTATGTCCAAACTGCGGCGCCTTCGACACGCTGGCCTGGCGAACCCCGGCTTGGACGGGCCCGTCAACGATAGGCCTTGTCACCGTCGAGAATCCCCCACCCACGCTCCCGGCACCCGAGCCGGCCCTGCCTGCGGTCGACGCGGCGGCCGGCTAATTAGGTTTATTTGGCGCAGCGCCTTACCGGCAACCCTCTACCATCGTAAGGGTCGGAAGAAGCTCGCACTCTGAACCGGCTTCAGAAACCTGAACGCGAGCGCCTGACTGAACTACCTAGCCGCGGCCAACAAACGGCATCTTGGTCGCCATCACGGTCAAGAACTGCACGTTGGCGTCAGGGGCGGCTGTAGCCATGAACACAACGGCGCGCGCGGCGTTTTGCACATCCATCGTCGGTTCTGCCATGACCGTGCCGTTGGCTTGCGGGACTCCGCGCTGCATTCGCTGGGTCGGCTCGGTCAACGCGTTGCCAATATCGATTTGGCCGCAGGCAATATCGTATTTACGACCATCGAGCGAAGTCGACTTGGTCAGGCCGGTGATCGCGTGCTTGCACGAGGTATAGGCGACTGAATTCGGGCGCGGCACATGCGCTGAGATCGAGCCATTGTTGATGATACGGCCGCCCATCGGCTCCTGGTCCTTCATGATCTTGAAGGCTTCCTGGGTGCATAGGAACGAGCCGGTCAGGATCGTGTCGACGACCGCTTTCCAGCGCTCGAATGGCAGCTCCTCGATCGGCGCCGCAGCACCGAACCCGGCATTGTTGAATAAGACATCGAGCCGGCCATAGGTCTCCCTGGTCCGGGCAAAGAGCGCGCGCACCGCCTCGGGATTGCCGACATCGGTCGGGACGCCGAGCGCCCTGCCCTGCATCCCTTCGATCTCGCCGACGACCGCCTGCAACGGCTCCGGCCGGCGGCCGGCGACGACCACGGCAAACCCTTCCTTGGCGAGGGCGAGTGCCGAAGCCTTGCCGATGCCGCTGCCGCCACCGGTTACGAGCGCCACCTTGCCGTTCGAATTCATGCTTGCGTTCTCCTGTTTGCGAACACCGGTCACTCGAACACACGATATCAGCTTATCGCGCGTGCGCTCCAGCCGGTTGCCGGAGATAATAGGCTTAACGGGGAGGACGGCCGATGGATATCGCAGAGTGGCTGCGCGGTCTGGGGCTCGCCGAGTACGCGCCGGCATTCCGCGAAAACGCGATCGACGGTGCAATATTGCCGGAGCTGACAGCGGACGACCTGAGGGATCTCGGTGTAAACCTGGTCGGGCACCGGCGCCGGCTCCTCGCCGCCATTGCGGCCTTGCGTGCCGAGGTGCCCGCCAACACCGATGTTCCCACGCGTTCGGGGTCGCCAATCTCACCGGTCGGTGCGACCTTCCTTCTTACCCCCGAAACGCCCGCCCTGGCGGGCGGTCATCCGGGGGCTCCCCCGCCTGCAGGAGAGGGAAGGGTGGCCAGGGGCAGCGAGGCCGAGCGCAGGCAGCTGACGGTAATGTTTTGTGATCTCGTCGGCTCGACGGCATTGTCGGCACGTCTCGACCCTGAGGATTATCGCGAGG
>JAFAOB010000348.1 GCA_019238055.1 Alphaproteobacteria bacterium | reverse complement strand
GATGAGGATCCAGACAGGCTCTCGTTTGTGCACGCCGTCCGCGTCGTACGCCGTAAACTTGCTGTCTTTGCCGCCCTTCCCCCCTCGGCGGAGGAAGGCATTTCATGAGGCGGTGCTCGCCGAACTCCTCGGCGAGCGCGTCATCTCTAGCCGGAACCGTCGCAACCCCCGCGGGGTCAAGCGTAAGATGAGCAATTTCCCGATCCGCCGCAAAACCGACTGCGCCCTACCGGTGATTAACATCACCAAGGCAATTCAGATATCTAAATGAACAGTATTGGGTTTAGCCGCATTTTCTCATACCCTGATCAAAGATTGATTACGGCCCCGGGGTAATTACGCGCTGGTGGTATGGAGCGAGATGTGCAACCTGGGCGGGTCCCGGCGGGCGTAGCACGGGCGCGGTCGGCATCGAGTCTGCGGCGGGGCGATGTCCAGGTCGCTTTTCGGGGCAGTCAGCGCACAACGGCGGTCAGCCGCGGATAGGGGTGAACGAACGTGTGCTGGTGTGGGCAACCGAGGCCATGGCAATCTTGATGCGGCGCACGTTGACCCGGACAAGAGCGCTGATCTTCAACAGCCAGAGTTGGGCAAAACGCCAATCGCTCGACCCGTCTCTACCAGCCTTCCGCCATTATCAACGCAAGATCGCGGCGCGAGATCACACGCGAGCACGTTTCCCAACCGCTCTACCAGACCCGTTCTTCCTTGGTAAATTCGGCCCCCGTCGCGGTACCACCCCGACGAAGTAAGAAGGCATTGGCTGACCGGCGCTTCTCGATAAAGCTCTCCAATTCTCGATCATGGATATTGGTGTCATCGATCCAATTGTCTTCGATCACATCGGGAAGCTGACCGAACAGATCGAAGCGATCCCGCATGCACCGCGATAGGCCTCGGTAGCTTCCAGGAGATGCGGCTGGTAGCGGCATAGGCCTGGGGATTCTAAACAGGGCTCCAAAACAGGTGCGTATCCGCCTGCGAGGCGGCGGCCTCCGGGAACACCTCATAGCGGGTTCAAGCTCATGCGCCACACGCTTAGAGGGACATCTCACTTGCGAGGTCGCCAAAGGATTCGTTGCGTCCGCACCGTCCTAACCGTCCGCGCTCTCAGCAACAGGAGAGATGGCCGGTCGCCTGCTATTCAGCCTTGGTCCGGTCAACGAGGTAAGTTCAGACATGCTTGATGGCGGGCGGCGGCAGACATTCTCAACACTAAAGTGTGGCTGGAGGCAGTCCTGGGGCTGGCTGGCGGCAATGTCTGCTATCTGGGGCTATGGTTGATTGAGGATGGCGGGAAAACGGCACCGGCGAGCCTCCCGAGAGCTACGGGGCGATGCAGCGGTGCGTCAAATCGGGTTATGCAATAATAGGGTGGGTGTTTTGGGCAGGTTAGGTCGCCGCAGCTGCCATCTCGCGTTTACCCGATGCACGGTTCCGGTGCCGACGCCGAGTTCCTTCGCGGTTCTGAGAATACCCGCCGGTCGCCAACTGCGCACGGATACGCTCAACCACTTCAGCACCCATGGAGCGACGCTCGAGCCGCCTCCCCTGGCTCAGCGCCCGAGAAAGGGCAGCTTTGACTCGCAATAGCCACCGATCTCCTCTTTTTTGTTCAAGAATAGCTAACTGAATCGTGTTTTTAGGTGACAATTTGCACAAATTTGCAAACTACTTATTGCCTGCTTTTATTTGCTAGATCGAGATATACTGCCCGGCTTGATTCCAGCGCAATAGATGGCCATCGATCATCTTCTTGGGTGGATCACCCTTGGGATCACCGCCCATTTTGAGATTATTTTTGAGAGGATCGTTCTTAGGCGGATCTCCCATTTTGACTCCACAACAGCAGTGACAATAAGGATGATGCACTGCCGCGTGATGCACAGCATGATGAGGGGTCTTCGGTTTAGGAAACACGGCCAGTGGCGGTGATGGCGCTGGAGGTGGAGGATTCGCATAGACCGCCTGCGGAGGTTGCGGCCTTGGCACTATGTAAACGATTGGCTGAGGTGGCGGAGGTGGCGGATACCAGCCATAAATGGGCAGACCATGCCAACCTGGAAAACCGATGCCGAATCCAAACCGTCCACTGTAGAAACGTCTGCCATAACCGCGCCAGCCAAAACCACCGCCGTGCCAACCGCCGCCACGCCAGCCATAACCGCCCCAGCCGCCATGCCAGCCATCCGCCAAAGCCGGGGTGGTGGTTATAGAAAGAACAGTCAAGAGAACGGCTGCGGACTTGATAGTTCGACCAATTGCTTCCTGCATGTTTCGCCCATGCTTTTGTGCCAAACCAGTGTAAAAAGCAAACGGCCAAATGCGGCGCTTCTTCCGTTGAAATCGTGTTTTTTCTATGTTTTTTGCTGTTCACTGAAATACTAGCGCAGAACGTTTAAAAATGGCATCTTTTCTCAGTTTCACGTTGAAAAACCCACTTGGCGCTCCTTTGCGGGGTGACGGCGCTTTAGCCGTTGTTGAGGCGGCGACAAGCTGGCGATCAAATATCCGCCGTGGCGAAGGCCACCATGAATTTGTAGCACATTGAGTCCGCGTTCGCCGGATGCAATGATGCTTAAAAAGCTCCGAATTCGATCTTCGCCGCCACCGCCGCTGGATGGGAACCCATCCAGAATTGACCACCCCCGTGGGTGCAGGGGTGGCGAGAACGGCACTGGCGAGCCTCCCAAGAGCTACGGGAGATGCAGCGGTGCGTCAGAAGATGGGACCCACTAGGTGCGTCAGAAGATGGGACCCACTATAGGAAGCTCAGCCGCTATGGCTGAGGCTTGGGGTAATGAGGTTGAATACACAACCAAATCGGCAGTGTAGAGCGGGTAGAAAGACTCGCGCCGCTAATCCATTTCTGGTTCATCAGAGACACCACATCCCATGGACGGTTTAGCCAGAGATTCCCTTGATGCTTACGTGCGGCTATGTGCCAGTCTAACCTACCAGCAGGTTTAGGTGTTGCTCGATACTCATACCAAATCCCGTTGATTAGCATCCATGAACCCAATCACGGAGGCCGAGCGACATGATCCTCCAGGGCTGGTCGACGAGCTTGTTCCAGGCATGGCAGCAGTGATCGAGGATGGCGCGGTCGGAGGGGAACACCCGGCTGGAGAGCCAGTTGTCGCGCAAGAACTGCCAGAGGTTCTCAACCGGGTTCAACGCCGGGCATTTGGGCGGCAATGGCAAGAGGGTGAGGTTGGGGGCACAGTGAGCTTGTCCGACAGATGCCATTTCGCCTGATCGAGCAGCAGCACGGCGTGCGCGCGCCCGGTGCTACCGCTTGGGCGATCTCGGCCAAGTGCAGGTTCATCGCTGTAATGTTGCAGCGCGGCAGGACGAGGGCCGCCCCCTTGCCCTCTTTGGGACAGATCGCGCCAAAGATATAGGCCGAGGCGGTGCGCTGATCGCGCGGCGCCGCGGGCCGGGTGCCGCGTTTGGCCCTCCTGAGCCTGTGGAAGGGGCCGGGTGATTTTGTTCTTCTGCCCGATGCGCGCCTCGTCGGCAAACCACAGTTCTATCGGCCGGCCGCATCGCGCTTGCGGATCGCCGCCAGGCGCGCGGGAAACTCTTTTTGAAAGCCGCCGGCGCGGCGGGGTCCTGGGCGTGATGGCGGGACCGGGCGGAGAGCTTGCAATAGCCCATCGCGCGCAGCATCCGGCTGAGCGTCTGTTTGCTGATCGAAATGCGGAACTCGGCATAGACCCACTGTGCCAGATCGATCAGACGCCAGCGCACCACCCCGTCCACCGCCGCGCCGGATTAGGGCCGGCCGCGATGATCCGCCGCAGGGCCTCGCCTTGCTCAGGGTTCAACAGCGGCCGGTTGCCCGGCGCCTTGCCGTCGAGAAGCCCCGCGGGCCCATGCGCGTTGAAGGCCACCACCCACTTGCGCACCGCTTGCCGCGCGACACCGCCGATCGCCGCCGCCGCGGTGCGCGAGGCGCCGTCATAGATCGCCGCCAGTGCCAACAGGCGCCGGGTCTGGTTGGCATCCCGCGAGGCTTTCGCCAGCGCGCGCAGGCGCTGCGCGTCGTAATCTTCCCGAAGCCGCAATGCCGCTGACATGACCTCCTCCGCCGTTTGCCACGGTAAAGCACAGGCGGCGCGGCTTGGGAAGCCTTAAGGATGCTACTCAGCGGGATCTAGTATAAGACTGTTCTGATCTATGAAAGCTGGGGGCGATGGGCCTCGATCTATCCATTGACGCGGCACTCCCGAAAGTTCTGGCGCCGGATGCCGCTGCAGTTAAAGCAATCCGCAATTCTGTGCCGGGCAAATTGCTCGGACGCACTACGGCAATTCTGGCGGCAGCAGTTCTGGTTCTCGG
>JAFAOB010000172.1 GCA_019238055.1 Alphaproteobacteria bacterium | reverse complement strand
CAACCGCCACCTCGTCGAGAACCTCTGGGCACGGCTGAAAGAATGGCGCGCCGTTGCCACCCGCTACGAAAAGACCGCGCGTTCCTTCCTTGGGGTCCTCTGCCTTGCTGCGACGACCGATTGGCTCAAGTAATCAAGATCTAACATGCCTTAGCGCGCAACAGCGAACGTTTCGATTACGCCGGCAGACAGGCGGAAAATGCGGTCTTGCGGCACTGGCAGAAGAAGCGCGGCCTCGCGCGGCAGCCCGGCGTAAAGACCGCGCAATACCCGGCTGACCAGCCCGTGAGCGACGACGATGACCGGTATGCTGTCATTTTGTTCTCTCAGCCAGTCGCCGACACGTCCGGCAAAGGCGGCGTAGCTCTCGCTATCGGGGGCGCGGAAAGCCGGCCCGGAATTATGCGGAGTGTATGCCTGCCACAGGGCGCAGAAACCCTCGCTTTACACCATGCTGCTCCGCATAACGCTCAACTCTACATAATCGTGACAGGCTGTTTTCCTCCCGCCTGCAGCGCGGCAAGCGCCTCCGGGGTGTCGATGTCGACGAGGATCGCGTCGTCATTCATTTCGACTTCGGCGACGAGCTCGGCATGCTCGCCGATCAGGTGCCGTGCGCCGACATCCCCGGCGATTTGCGCCATCTCAGAAAAGAAGCGCTTGGCCCACAGTACCGGATTGCCGCGCTTGCCGCGCCGGGTCGGCACGACAATGGCTCGCCCTTCCAATGGATTGAATGCGGCGATCAAGCGGTCGAGGTGGCGGCCGGAGACGAGCGGCATGTCGCCGAGACAGACCAGCACGCCGTCAAGATCGGCCGGCAATGCGGCAAGCCCGCATTTGAGCGAGGTCGACAGGCCCGCGGCAAAATCGGGGTTGCGCACCCGCTCGACCGGCAGGTGCCCGAGCGCCCCGTCGATCTCATCGGCGCGATTGCCGAGCACAGCCACGATCGGCCGCGCCCGTGAGGCCAGCAGACGCCGCGCAACCCGCGCCACCATCGGGACGCCGTCAATCTCGGCCAGCAATTTGTTCGGGCCGCCCATCCGCCGCGACTGACCGGCAGCGAGCAACAAGGCGCCGATGCGCGGACCTGGCGGTCTTTCCTTTGCTTTTTCCGAGGGCGGTTTGGCTTCGGCTCGCGGGAGCGGCCGCGACGGGATCTCGGCCAACAACCCGCCGCTGCCCATCCGCATAATTTCAGCGGGACCAGCCGGCAATCCGGCAACCAGCCGCTCCAACACCCAATCAAAACCATTGACCTTGGGCGAGCGCGCGCAGCCGGGCAGCCCGAGCACCACTCGCTCATCGACATGGCCGAGCAGCAACAGGTTTCCGGGATCAACCGGCATGCCGAAATGGGCGATCCGCCCGCCGGCGGCCTCGATCGCTGCCGGGATCACGTCGCGCCGGTCAAGGATCGCCGAGGCCCCATGGATCAACAGAAGATCGATGCCCTGCGCGAGCGCCTCGCCGATCGCACCCGACAGCTCAGTCGTCACGTGCGCGCAACGCGTCTCGCAAACGAGCTTGCAACCGAGCGCCGCAAGCCTGCCTTCGGTCACCTCGCGGGTCTTGTCGAGGATGCTTTCCTTGAGCCCCGGCAGGCGGGTCTGGATCAGCCCGACCGACAGCGCCCGGAACGGTGCGACGCGCAACAGCGGGCCTTCGCCGATCGCTGCCTTGACACAGTGCTCGACCGCCATTTCGGGTGCGGCGAACGGGATGATCTTGACGGTGGCGACCATTTGGCGTGGTTCGACGACGCTGAACGGCGGGAGGGTGCCGAGCGTAATCGCCTCATCGACAAGGTTGAGCCGATCGACGCGTTCGCGATCGAAGACGAGGACGCCGCCGGTTTCGGCATGCAAATTGGCCCGCCCGGTAAATGGCGCGGCCGCCGTGATCCCCGGGCCGACCGCCGCCGCCGCCACCCGCTCGGCCGCCTCGTTCTCGCCGACATCGCCGGGTTCGAGCCGGGCGACGGTGATCGACGTCAGCCCGGCGGCGGCAATCGTCTCCAAATCGGCCGCCGACAGCACCCGCGCCTTTTTTAGCGCCGTCGTGCCGAGCTTGAGGCTGTGCGCGAGGATCGCGCCTTCGGCTTCGGCAACCGGAACCTCGCCAAACTTCATGCCGTCTCCGCAGCCTTGCCGTGACGCAGAATCTGGGTCATCTCGGCGGCGATCGAGATCGCCACTTCGGCCGGCGAGACGGCGCCGATCGCCAACCCGATCGGCCCATGGATGCGCGCCAGGTCGTCGTCGGTGAAACCCAACTCCTTGAGCCGCGCGCACCGTGTGGCGTGATTGCGGCGCGAACCGAGCGCCCCGACGTAAAAGCAATCCGATCGCAGCGCCGCGGCCAATGCCGGGTCGTCGAGCTTTGGGTCGTGGGTCAGGGCGACGACCGCCGAGCCGCGATCCGGCTGCAGCCGTTCAAGGGCTTCGTCGGGCCATTCGGTGACGAGGTCCACGCCCGGGAACCGCGCCTCGGTCGCAAAGGCACCCCGCGGGTCGATGACCGTCACCGCGTAATCGGCCATTGCCAGCATCTGCGACAATGGCTGCGCGATATGCACGGCACCAATTACAAAACACCGCATTGGGGGGGTCAGCACCTCGACAAAGATGCGGCCGCCGGCGCTCTCGATGGTGCGGTTGCGGCCGGAGCGCCAAGCCTCGCGCAGCCTTGCCAGCGCCGCGTCATTGAGGGTCAGATCGCCCTCGGCGGTATCGCCGTCGAGCAGCAATTGCCGGCCGGTGATGAGATCAGTAGCGAGCGCCACCGAGCGATGCGCGCGCGTGGCTTCGGCCACGCGGTCGAGAATACGCCCCTTCATTCGACGCGCTCGACAAAGATCTGAATCTTGCCGCCGCAGGCAAGTCCGACCTCCCAGGCCTGGTTGTCGCTGACGCCAAAATCCAATAATCGCGGCTTGCCGTCGCGAATAACGGCCAGCGCTTCTTCGACAACAGCGCCCTCGACGCAGCCGCCCGACACCGAGCCCAACATCGCACCCTTGTCGTCGACCGCGAGCTTGGCGCCAACCGGGCGAGGCGACGAGCCCCAAGTGGTGACGACAGTCGCCAGAGCGACCCCCGCTCCCGCCTCGCGCCAGCGCGCGGCTTGTTCCAGAATCTCTGCCGTATCGCTCATGCCGCCTTCTCCTGGTAGTGGCGCAAGACCGGCGGGGCCGGGCCGCGGCGCGACGGCGCCTCGCTCAGCACCTCGATCAATTCTTCAAGGCTCTCGAGATTGTGCACCGGCCGAAACTCGTCGACATAGGGCATCATCGCCCGCATTCCCAGTGATTTTGGCTCGAACCCCTCGTAGCGCAACAGCGGGTTGAGCCAGACGAGCCGCCGGCAGGAACGGTGCAGCCGATCCATTTCGCGCGCCAATCCGGCGCCGGCGTCACGGTCGAGCCCATCGGTCATCAACAGGACGACAGCGCCCTGGCCCAACAGACGGCGCGACCAGAGCCGGTTGAACTCGGCGATCGAATGGCCGATCCGGGTTCCGCCCGACCAGTCGGCAACCGCCTCGCCAACCCGCTCCAATGCCACATCGACATCGCGAAAGCGCAGATAGCGGGTGATATTGGTCAGCCTGGTCCCGAAGACAAAGGTGTAAACCCGGTCGCGGTCGTTGGTGACGGTATGCATGAAATGCAAAAAGATGCGGCTGTAGCGACTCATCGAGCCCGAGATGTCGCACAAGATGACGAGCGGCGGAGGGCGGTGCCGTCGGCTTTTCCGCTTCAACTCGATCAGCCCGCCGGAACGCAGCGCGGCGCGCAAGGTCGCTCGCAAATCGGCGCGCGCACCGCGCCGATCGGGGGCGAAGCGGCGCGTCGGAACATCCTGAATCGGCAGGCGTAACCGCGCGATCGCCGCCTTGGCGCGCGCCAGTTCCTCAAGAGACATCTTCTCGAAATCCATACGGCGCAACTGCTCGCGGTCGGAAAACGTCATGACCGCATCGATCTCGCTCTCAACCTCCTCGGGCTCGCCCCTCGCTTCATCACGACCGGGATGCAGCGCTTCGGCAAGCCGCCGTGCCATCTCGGCGCCGCGATCCCCCTCGCTCTCGACCCGCAACTCGGGCAACACCAGCGCCATCATCTTTTTCAAAAGATCGGGATTGCGCCAGAAGATGTGGAACGCCTGATCGAAGATCAGCCGCTGGTCCGGCCGGTTGACAAACACCGCATGCAATGTCCAGTAGAAGTCGCGGCGGTCGGTGATGCCGATGATGCGGACCGCCTGCACCGCGTCGATCACCTTACCCGGCCCGACCGGCAACCCCGCCGCGCGCAAGGTGCGAGCGAAGTGCATCATATTGGCGAGCAGACGGCCCCGGCCCGCGGATTGCTCCTCAC
>JAFAOB010000500.1 GCA_019238055.1 Alphaproteobacteria bacterium | reverse complement strand
ACGCGTCAATCACGGTAGCGATGAGGTGCAGAAGTCTGAAATCCAATGTGGCTGTCCTTGTCTGGTATCCAAACTTGGGCAGCTACGGCACAGGACTAAAGATGAGGCTAAACCAACCAAAGGTAGTTGTGAAAACCGCCTCTAAGGTGTAGCAATGACGACTTGGCCCAAGTCACGCTGGCCCCGCTTATTGCCGAGCATTGAAGTCGCGCTGGTACCCTTGCGCAATTTAAGTGGCGACGCCAACCAGCAACATCTGCTTGACGCCTTTACCGACGATCTCGTTACCGATTTCGTCCAAGATGGTTGTGGGCTCTCATTAAAGCGGATAACGCACGAGCGCGCGCAACTCCACAATCCCGCCGCAACGGCTGAGCCAGAAATAGAATATTTGATTATAGGAACTCTTCAGCGGAACACGTCCGGGACGCTGCGGATGGACCTTCAGATTAGGGACGCGGCAGGTATTGGGCGCGGCTGGGCGGGTCAGTATGAATTCAGCCCCGAAGAGCTGAAGTCCATCCAGGTCAAAATCACCCGACGGATTTCCCGAGAGCTTCATCTTCTTGTCCTGCAGCAGGCGAGCCGCCGAGCTGTGGGGACATTCGATCGGGAATTCGGCGTCGATGAGTGCTTGTCCCGGGCGATGGATGCGATGAACGGTAGCATCACGCCCGAGTTGACGGCAGAGGCGCAGAACTGGATCTTTGTCGCACTCGCGACGGACGCGCGCAATGCCGAAGCGCTGACGGGTCTGGCCCTTACCTGTCAACATCTCGTAAGCAACCCATGGTGGAGCGATCAATACGCCGTTCCGGCGTTATCCGATCTTGGCCGCAGAGCGGCCGCGATCGCGCTTGACCTCGCGCCGGAAAACGCGACCGCTAAATGTATACAGGGTATGCTGCTGTCAGCAGCGGGACGGTTGGAGGAAGCGGACCAAGCGGAAGAGCAAGCCCTGGCGACGGACCCAGAACTCGGCATAGCCCGTGCATTCCTCGGCTACAATGCCGCCTTTCTGGGCCATGCCGAGCAGACCTTGCCGGCTGTCGAGCGGGCCATGCGTCTCGATCAGACCGATCGGCGTTACAGCATCTCTTTCTTTTTCTGCGGCTTTGCCGAGCTGCTTCTTGGCCGTCCGGAAGCGGCGATCGGGTTCCTGCAGAAATCGTTGGAGCGCAATCCCGGCTATGGCAGCGCACAATTGTTGATGATTGCGGCGCTGCTACAACTGGGCCGCAATAGAGACGCAACGTGCGCCGTAACGGAGTTTCGCGAACAGTTCCCGGCAGCCCGGACCAGCGATTTTGAGCAACTTTGGGTCGCGCGCTCGACCAATCCGGTTTATCGCGCCCAGGCCAATCCAATCTTCGCAAGGATGCGCAGTCTTGGCATCGGCGGCTGACCGCGTCGGCCGCGACGAGCGGGTGATCGGGTCAGGATCGCGCAGGCGGGACCCAAGGCTCCGGTGCGCGCGGCTCAAGATCGGTTACGACATCGACCACGACCGGACCGCTGTCGGCAAGCGCCTCGCTCAGAGCCGATGCAATGGCGGCTGGCTGCTCGACCCGAATGCCACGCACCCCAAAACTCTGAGCGACGGCAGCGAAATCGGTCGGGCCAAATCGGACGAGCGCCTCGCCGCGTCCCGGTCGGTTGCCGGCAATGCGGCGCACCCCGCTCAAATTCTGCCCAAAGCCGGAATTGTTGTTGACCACGACAGTGACCGGAATGCCGCAACGCCGCGCCGATTCAAGCTCAGGCAAATGGTAATAGAACCCGCCGTCGCCGGTAAAGCATAGCACCTTGCGGTTTGGGGCGGCGCATTGGGCGCCGAGTGCGGCTGGGAACGACCAACCAAGCGATCCGGCAGCGCGCAGATAGGTCTGCCCGGCCCCGTTGAAATCGACCATCGTGCCCGTCCAAATCCCCGAATATCCGGTATCAGCCACCAGGATACCGTCGGCCGGCAGCGCTTTGGTCACCTCGGTGCACAGCCGTTCGACGCGGATCGGCGCCTTGTCGTCGCTAGCCAATGGCTCCATCGTCGCACGCCAATCGGCGACGATCCGCGCCGTCTCCTCGGCAAAGCCGCGGTCGCGCGTCGGCCGGCCGACAGCCTCGACAAGCCGAGCGAGCGTCGCCTTGGCATCACCGACCACCCCGATCGTATTCGGATAGCTGCGCCCGATTTCGAGCGGGTCAGCATCGATCTGGACAATTTTTGTCGCGAGTGGCGGAATCGCCCAATTAAGGGTGACCTGATCGCCGGTATCGCATCCGACATATAGGACCAGATCGGCCGAATGCACGATGCGGTTGGCAGGCGGTGCGGAATAACTGCCGGGCACACCGATATGCAGCGCATGCCGGGTTGGAACAATGCCGCGCGCCCCGAGCGAGGTCGCTATCGGCGCCGCCAATGCCTCGGCTAGTGCCAGCAATTCGGGCCCCGCCCGCGAGGCCGCGGCTCCCTCGCCGGCGATAATGACAATGCGACGCACCTCTCTCAGCGCTGCAGCGGCGCGTTCGATGTCCTGCGCATCAGCCACCGGTCGGTGTGCCGGGATGCGCCGCATCTCCGGGTCGATGACCGGCGGCTCGGTGGTCTGGCCAAGTTCGATGACGTCGCCCTGCAAGCCGCAAAAGTCGAGATGGGTGGGGCGAGGTGTGTCGGCGAGTGCGGCGCGCCAGGCATGGCGCAGCAGGCGCGGCAGCTCGGCGGTCGAGTCGACTGGTGCTGAGAATTTGGTGACCGCAGCAAACAGCGGTGCGTGCGGGATTTCCTGATAGCTGTTGCGATGCTGAAACGCAGGCTCCTTGCGGCCGGTCAAAGCCACCACCGGGCTGCGGCCGAGCCAGGCATCCTGCAAGCCCGCAGCGAGATTGGCCGCCCCGACCGATTGCGCCATGCACACGCCGGGCTTGCCCGTCACGCGGGCGTAACCATCGGCCATATAGGCTGCCGCCTTTTCGGAGTGAGCGAGAATTCGCGTCACGCCGAGATCGTCGAATTCGAGCAATGTGCGGCGCAACACCGACTCGACAAAAAAGACATGCGTCATGCCGGTTCCGGCCAAAGCCCGCGCCAGCCACTGGGCGCCGTTCATTGCTGCTCGTTCGCTCAACTCCAGTCTCCTCCCATTTACGCGCCGCCGCGCTTTACAGTGTCAGTCCGCCATCGACAATCACTGTCTGGCCGGTGATCATTGCCCCACCGACGCAGAGAAAAAATATTGTTTCAGCGATGTCCTCGGGCTTGCAGGCGCGCTTCAAAGGGGTGCGCTCGATCGAGGTCGCCTTGCGGTCGGCCGGCCAGTCCTTGTTCCACGGGCTGTCGACAAAGCCGGGCGCCACTGCGTTGACGCGGATCTCGGGTGCCAATGTGCGCGCGAGGGAGCGGGTCAGGTTGATCAATCCCGCCTTGCTCGTCGCATAGGGAATGCTGCTGCCAGAGCCCTGAACCCCGGCGATCGAGGCGGTGTTGCAGATCGCTCCCCGCGCCGCCCTTAGTGCGGGCACCGCAGCATGGGCGCAACGGAATGGTCCGATCAGATTGGTGGTCAGGATCGTCGACCAGAAGTCCTCGGTCAAAGCGTCGAGATCGGAGAACGGGATCGGCGCTGGGGTGTTCGGTGTCCCGGCATTGTTGACGAGAAAATCAAGCCGCCCGAGCGCGTCGATCGCGCGCTCAACCATCCGCTCGGCATCACCGGGCCGTGACACATCGCCCGGAGCGCCGAGCACGCGCCGGCCCTCGCTCTTCAGCCGCTCAACCGCGGCCGGCCCGCGCGGGTCGTCCGACAAATGGTTCAGCGCCATGCTCGCGCCACAGCGCGAGAAGTATTCGGCTGCCGCAAGCCCAATGCCTGAGGCGGCGCCGGTTATCAGCACCGCCTTCCCGGCGAGATCTGCACTGATCATATCGCCCGCCCGTTGTTGGGATCGTTGTCTGCCAAGGATGCGCCCGCCGGTGCTTGTGTCAAGCCGCCGAACAGCACCCCGCTATGGACATCGGGTGTCGGTTGGTTACAGAAAATCGCGCGCCCGCTCGATATCTTCGAGCACGCCCGCCGGCGAGACCAGCAACACCTCGTCAAACCCGAGCTGCTCCATCCGTTTGATGCGTTGGCGCGCCTCATCGGGCGGACAGACCAGCGCCACGTTTGTGGCCTCGGCAAGACCTGCAGATTCGGGCCGATTGGCAAAATCGACCGCGACATTGGCGAGGACCGCCTTGGTCCCGCCGGCCTCACGGAAGATGCGCATGCCGGCTTCGAGATCGTCCCAGCTGCTAAACCGCCCGGAGGGCGTCCAGCCCTGGGCTTCTTTGGCGGCATAGGTGATCCAGCGCGGGCTGCGCCAGGCACCGATCAGGATCGACGGCCCGCCCGCGCAGCCCGGCCAGGTCGACAAGGTGCCGCCATTCACCGGCTCGCCGCGCCACACCCGACGCATTGTTTCGAGTGAATTCCTGAATGTGCGAAAGCGATGGTCGTAATCGAGACCAAGCAATTCAAAATCGCTGCGCGTCGAGCCGCTGCCGACCCCGAGCTGAAGCCTTCCCCCCGACAATGCCTGCACCGACTGCACGCGATGGGCGAGTTCGACTGGATGGCGTAACGGCACCTGCAAGACGCCGACACCGAGTTCGACCCGCTCGGTCACCGCGGCGAGTGCGGCGAGCGCTGTCAACGGATCGAGGGTGGCGCGGCCGCGGCCCATTGAATCGCCGACCCAGATCCCCGGAAACTCAGCCGCCTCGATACGGCGCGCGTAATCAGCGATAGTGCTCATCAATCGCGTGTGCGGTTCGGCCCCGGCGCTGAGCCGGATCATGGTGCTGATTTTCACGAACTCCCCCTTTGTATTTTTGGATCGGGCACCGAACATGCACCACATCCGCCCGTCGCGCCAATCAGAGGAGCGGAAATGCAGGGCTGCTCGGCGCGCCGAGCAAGTGGGCCTGACCAGCCTCTGACCAAATGCAGCCGCGATCGCTGCTGTTTGGCGGCCCCTTTATTGTGTTACCGTGCTCGAATAGAGGCTCCAATCCGGGAGGAATGAGATGGACACGATCGAGGCGACATCCGCAGCGAAGGAAACAAACCTGCTGTCGCGGCTTCCCTCGCGCCTGCACCACAACGCGTTTGTCGTCAAGGATCACGAGGTCAACCGGCGCTTTTTCGAGGATCTGCTCGGCATCCCGCTGGTCGCGACCTGGTGCGAGAGGAATTACAGTGCCGAGTTGGGCCGCGAGGTCGAGTTCTGCCACACATTTTTTGGCATGGCCGACGGTGGGGCTCTCGCCTTTTTCCAGTTTGCCGATCCCGAACTCTACGAAATGACGCAAGCCGAAAAGCCGGCCAAGATCGGGCGCTATGACCACATCGCCTTCAAGGCCGAGCCCGAGACCTATGAAGAATTGAAGCGACGGCTCGAAGCCGCCGGCGAGACATACCGCGAGAGCAATCACGGCTATTGCAAATCGATCTATGTCCAATCGCCCGACGGTCTGACCGTCGAGTTTACCCAAGACCCTGACGATGTCGCCGAGATCGACGCAATCCGCCGCGCCGACGCCCACAGCGAACTCGCTCGCTGGCTGTCGGGCGACCGACGCACCAACAACGAATTGCGCGGCCGCCACATCTGACGATCTGCCGAAAGGCTGTTGCCGATCGAACCGAACCCCCGCTCTCGGTCCGCCGCGCTTTCCGATCGGCTTGCATCGGTTTGAGACCCTTCCCTCTCCCCCGCCTTTCCTCCTGCGCAAGCGAGGGAAGGGACGGGGAGGGGAGTCGCGAAGCATTTGGTGAGGCGAGCAGACAAATCGCCACGGGCCCGCTCGGCAGAAGACCTTCTTCTTGGTGTCCTGTTCCACCTGTTTTATCAGGTCCAGATCAGGTATTCGCGCTGCTTTATAATAAAATCCCCGAACCTATCCCGCCTCCCATAAAGCAAAGATATCGGGCGATTGTGATATTAACGTATTCGTCAATCACACATATACGGCCGGTCGCAGCGCGGCTGAGTTCGGTGTCACTGCTCCGGTCTGTCGGCTTTGCTCACCCAGGGACCCTTCGAATCCCAGGTCTTCAGTGCAAGGTCACAGCGCCTTTGGCGTCCGGGAAATATTGCGGCGCCTCGCGCCGGTCAAACATGCCGTAATCCCGCACGATGCGGATGCGGCGAAACCGTTTCCCCTCCGCGAGGGAAACTTTTCTCTCGAAGACCTCGGCATCGGCGCGATCGCGCCATGTGGCAAGCAGAATGATGTCGCCCGGCATTAGCACGGCATCGAACACATCCGAGGAAACGAGACCTGGGCTTTTGGGATCGAGCCCAAGCCAGGCGGCCACATCGCTAGCACTGCTCGCTTTCACCCATTCCGGGGATCGCTTGCCACCAATGAGGGTCACCGTCGTACCCTCACCGACTTCCGTCTCGTCCAGCCGTTGTTCCTGCAATTTGTGGCTTTCCGGAATCTGTGTATCCTGCGTCACCTCGCCGACGCGAAGATGATAATCGAGGAAGATTCCCGATCGAGCTTTGTGCTGGACTTCGTGATGACACATTTTTGTGCGCCAGCGGATTACGGCTTTTTCGTCGCGCCAGCTCGATAGCGACAATATCCATCCCTCGCGCGTCAGGCTGCGATAGCGGATGTTGTCGATAAAACCCTCGACCCGCTCGAGCTCCGGCCGGAGCATGCTGGCGTGACTGAGATAAGCCTCCCACTGATCGGGTCTTGGATGGACTTCGAATAGCACACAAAACATTACCTGCTCCTACACGGCCGCAATGCTGGCGATCTCAATGTCAAATGGGCCCGGTTAAGCCAGAAAACGCATACGAAATTCCAGCGCTTGGCCTGGGAAATAAGAGCGCGGATGATCAAATCATGTGGTCAGAACCTGATCTCGACCTGATAAAACAGGTAAAACAGGACGCGCGGAGCCGCCCGGGCGCGGCCCATGTCTGGCATCATGTGCCGGTTGCGGCAGCGGTATGGGCCGCCAGAGCCTGGCGCAGCGCTTCTTCCTTGGTGTGATCGAACGAAGTCCGCAGCACCGTGCCGCCGACGCCTTTCAGGTCTTCCAGCACCTTGTCTGTCGTCATCTGTCGGATCAGCAGAAACAGGGCGGCATTGCCGGCCTGCAAGCTCTGAGCTGCCTCTTTCATAAAGTTATCATCGATGCCAACATCGGTCAGCGCGCCGCCAAGCGCCCCGGCGGCGGCGCCCAACGCGGCCCCCGCCAACGGCATCAAAAACAGAATGCCGATCAGCGTACCCCACAATGCACCGCCAGCCGCCCCGGTAGCGGTCGGATGAAACAGCTGATTGAGCTTGATATGCCCGTTCGGCTGCTTGACCGCGATGCAGGCATCACCGAGTTCGATAAGGTATTCCTTTTGCAGCTCCAGCAGCCTCTGGCGCACCTCCTCCGCCTTTTCTTCGGAGGGAAACGCAATTGCGACAAGATCAGCCATCGAAACTCTCTCCTCGGTTTTGACGGGCGACACGCAATATCAGCTGTTGCGATCGACGTCGACGATCTGCACTTTTCCGCGCCAAGCCCGCGTTTAAGTCCACCGGTGCGGTTAGCGCGCGGGCGGCTCGCTCGTGCTGGAGTCGTGATCGCCGGCCTCGAGCACGGTGCCTGACACCGGCTCGACCCAGACGAGGCGATCAATGATGCCTTTGACCCCCGGTACATTTTCGGCGGCCACACGCAAAGCGCCGCGTTCGTGCTCGTCGAGGATGACGCCATCGAACGCGACAATGCCGTCGACGACTGTAATCTTCAGTCCCGAGCGCGACGCCCAATCGACCTTTGCGAGTTCGGCGAGCACGCGCTCCCGGATCGCGTCATCCCCATCGGCGGGGCTTTGCGGGCTGTCGAGGGCGCGCGCAACCGCAGCGAGCAGATCCGGGCGACTGACGATCCCGACAAGAACCCCGTTTTCGATGACCGGAAGCCGTTTGATGCGCCGGCGCTCCATCAGCTCAACGATCTCGGCGAGCGAGGTTTCCGGGGCAACCGAGATCACGTCGCGCGACATCAGCTGCTCGCAGCTCCGGCCGTGAGTGCGCACGTATTCGGCTGCGGCGCGTCCTGTCCCCAACAAAAAATCGAGCCACGGCCAACGCCGCTGCTCCGTGGCGATCTCGCTGCGCCGCAGTAAATCGCCTTCGGTCAAGATGCCCTCGACCTTACCGGTGGCATCGACCACCGGCAGACCGCTGATCTTGTGATTGAGCATCAGCCGGATCGCCTCGCGGATCGGCGTGCCGCGGGTGACCGTGACGATAGTCCGAGTCATGATCTCCGAGGCGTTCATCATATGTCTCCGTCGGCTGGGCCCAGGGCAGGCGATGGTACAGCGCTCAAGCGCGGTGTGCGGCAGCGGCGAGTGCGGCGACTCCGGGCAATTCGCGGCCTTCGAGCCATTCGAGAAAGGCACCGCCCGCGGTCGAGACATAAGAAAGATCTTGGGTCACCCCGGCAGTGGCGAGTGCAGCAACCGTATCGCCGCCACCAGCCACACTGCGCAGCTGGCCGGCGCGGGTGAGTTCGGCGACTTTATGCGCAACGGCGGTTGTGCCCTGGTCAAAGGGCGGCGTTTCAAACGCGCCGAGCGGGCCGTTCCACACCAGGGTTTTGGCGGTATCGAGAGCGGCGCCGATGCTCGCCACGGTTTTGGGTCCGATATCGAGGATCATCATGTCATCGGGAATCGTGCTGATCGCGACCGTGCGTGCGGCGACCCCGGCCTTCAGCTCGGCGGCGACCACCGCATCCTCGGGCAGGATGATACGACAGCCGCACTCGGCAGCGAGCGCCATCAGCTCGCGGGCGTTCCCCGCCATATCGCGCTCGCACAGCGAGCGGCCGACGGCCACCCCTTTGGCGAAAAGCAACGTGTTCGCCATCGCGCCACCGATCGCCAGCACATCGACTTTGCCGATCACGAAACGCAACAAATCGAGCTTGGTCGATACCTTGGCACCGCCGACCAATCCCAATACCGGCCGCGCGGGGTGCTCGAGGGCTGCCGACAGCGCCTCCAGCTCGGCCTGCATCGATTTGCCGGCAACGGCCGGCAACAGCTCGGTGATCGCCGCGATCGACGCATGAGCGCGATGGGCCGCGGAAAAGGCGTCATCCACATAGATGTCACCCGATTCTGCCAATGCCTTGGCAAAATCGCGCGAATTCTGTTCCTCCTCGGGGTGGAAACGGAGGTTTTCCAGGAGCGCCACCTGCCCCGGGCGCAACCCGCTAACCACGCGCTCGGCCTTTTCACCGACACAATCCTCGGCAAACGCGATGTCACGCCCGCCCAAGCTCAGGCGCAGCGCGGGCAATACCAAGCGCAGCGACGATTTGGGGTCGGGGCCCTTGGGCCGGCCGAAATGCGACATCACGACGACCGCAGCGCCCTTGTCGAGCAAGGCCGTAATGGTCGGAGCCAGCCGTTCGATACGGGTCGCATCGCTGACTTTGCCGTCCTTGACCGGAACGTTGAGGTCGGCCCGCACCAGCACCCGCTTGCCGCGTACATCGATATCGTCGAGGGTCAGGAATTCGGGCATGGCCCCTCCAGAAATTTTCTGTCGGCATTTTAGCCTCGCCGATGCAGCGGTGTCGCTATCGACTGAGCTGGGTGAGCGCCAATTGGATATTCGACAGGATTTCCAGCTGCAGGCGGGCTGCGTTATTGCGCGTTTCGCGGGTTTATTGCCCGAGGCGAATTGTGGTGAGAAGAAAGGCTTTCATGAAGAGCAAACTGCTTCACCCGGCAACGATCGCGGCGCAAGCCTTGGGCTGGACCGATCCGCAAACCGGTGCCGTCGTGCTGCCGGTGCATGTCGCGACAACGTTTCAGCGCGATCCCGACAACCAATACCGCCGCGGGCGCGGCTATGGACGCGCTGACAATCCGACCTATGACCAGCCGCAGGCGCTGCTGACCGCCCTCGAAGGCGGTGCTGATAGCTTGTTGTTCGCCTCGGGCATGGCGGCTGCGGCGGCGGTGTTTCAGAGCCTGCCGCGGAGTGCGCATGTCGTGGCCCCTCGCGTCATGTATTGGGGCTTGCGCAATTGGCTCAGCAATTTTGCCGAGAACTGGGGGATATCGGTCGACTTTGTCGATGCGACTTCACCCGACGTGCTGCGAATGGCGATGCGGCCGGGGAGCACCCGCTTGGTTTGGATCGAGACGCCGGCAAATCCGCTGTGGTCGATCACCGACATCGCCGCCGCCGCTGAAATCGCGCATGCCGCGGGCGCCATTCTGGCCGTCGACAGCACGGCGGCGACCCCGGTCCTGACCCGGCCGACCGCTCTCGGCGCCGACCTCGTCATGCATTCAGCGACAAAGTATTTAAACGGGCATAGCGATGTCATCGCGGGGAGCCTGACGACCGCCCACAAGGATGAATTCTGGGAGCGGATCGCAAGAACGCGGAGCAGCGGCGGAGCCATTCTTGGCAGCTTCGAGGCCTATTTGCTGCTGCGCGGAATGCGCACCTTGTTCGCCCGGGTGGAGCGCGCCTGCCGCTCGGCGCAGCAGGTTGCCGAGGCGCTCTGCGCGTACCCGCGCATTGTCGAAGTGCTCTATCCGGGGCTCGCGGCACACCCCGGACATATGGTCGCCCGACGGCAGATGGCAGGCGGCTTTGGCGGCATGCTCAGCATCCGGGTCAAAGGCGGTGCTGCTGCCGCGATCACCGCTGCGGCAAGGGTTGAGGTCTGGCAGCGCGCAACCTCGCTTGGCGGGGTTGAAAGCCTGATCGAGCACCGCGCCTCTATCGAAGGGCCGGACAGTCCTGTTCCGCCTGATTTGTTACGGCTCTCGGTCGGGATCGAAGACGCTGCCGACCTGATAGCCGATCTTGAAGCCGCCCTGGCTGGGTGACCTCGAACGATCGGCAGCAATTGCGGTCCCTGAACACGCTCGATCGGGAACTCTGCGATACTTGTTCCGTTGACTCTCCAGTTGTTTGGAGGGTCCATGAGCAGAGTCAGACCGCGGTTGGCCTTGGTCGGTCATCACATTGAAAGCCGCAATGTCGACTGCTGGCACGTCGAATGCATCGGGCCTCCGTCTGATGATCTGGGTGAGCACTCTGAGCTGCGCCGTAATCGTACGCTTTCCTTGTGGCTCAAACGCCTGCGCGACCACCCGGGCTCGTCTCAGTACCGGATCCGCCGCATCTCCGAGGTTAATTAACCCGAACTACGGATAAGGGTTGAGGGGATTCCCAAAGACCCAAGGCTTTGACAGCATCGGCTTGCGAAGGCTGAGCGTCAAACCCGGGTC
>JAFAOB010000487.1 GCA_019238055.1 Alphaproteobacteria bacterium | reverse complement strand
TGCACTAGCCGAACTTTTTTCGTCCCAGCCAAGGATCGGAAGGGCGCCCAAACGGTGGACACGGGCGAGCAAAAGGGCATGGCGGCGGCAGTGATCTTTGTCGGGTCCGTCAAACTCTGCAAAAGGTCGACCTATCGATGTGGGGGGTGCCGAGCCCTGTTGGCACAACGCCGTCCCGCCCGGCCGCGGTCAGCCCCCTTGTTGAGCTGCCCACCTCGTCAAAGATACGTCAAAACGGTTAACCAGGTGTGATCTAGTTCACACCAACCGAGCTTTTTCAGTTGTACAAAGCCTTGGTGAACTATCGCGGCTCGTGTTGCGCGGATTTTGCAGAGTTTCGGGCGATGGAAAATGCGGTACGCGGGATTTTGCCACTCGCACCGTTCGCACGACCGATCCGGAGTATTCGACACGGCTTGCTCTCGGCCGGTGACCGGAATTATGCTCGCTTCGCATTGTATAAAGCTGCTGGCGACCCTATCGGGCTTGCGGTCGGTTCGGATGGCCACGGCTGGCCAGAGCTGCGAAGTTTGGCGGAGGACATGCTCGGCCCTATGACTGGTGCTAGCGAGCCGGGAGGCGCTGCAGCCATGGTCCGCCTGACGATGAGGTGCGGTAACCGATGAGCGCCGCCGTCAGCGTGGTGTCGAGGCATCCTCGCTCGATGCGGCACACCCTCATGCGGGTGCTGCGTAGCCCCAAAGTAAAGGCGCTGATCGGCGGCAATGTAATCGCCGCGATCATTATCTTATTACGCGGCTATGGAGTCTTGCAGCCGCTCGAACTCCAGATCTACGACGCACTGGTCGTTGCCTGGGTGGGACATCAACCCAGCAGCCATGTGGTGCTGGTCGGCGGCACCGAAGCCGATGTCGAACATTTCGATTGGCCGCTACGCGACGGTGACCTCGCGACCCTTTTGGAACGTATCGAAAGCTGGAACCCCCGAGTGATCGGTGTCGACATTTATCGCGATCATCCGGAGCCGCCAGGTACCGAGCGGCTTGCAGCCCTTCTCGCACGAAACAAGAACATCGTTTGGGCGTTCAAACTCAAGGCTCATCATAGCCCGGGAGTGCCTCCGCCCGCCATCTTGAAAGGCACTCCCCAAGCAGTGCTCGCCGATACGGTCCCCGATTCGGGTAATATTGTCCGGCGTGGTCTGATTTTCGCAGATGATGGTGTCAACAATTATCCCGCGATAGGGATGGCGCTCGCGCTCGGGTATCTTGACGCTGATGGTATTAGGCTAGGACCGGGGCCCGATGGTGATTTGCAGCTCGGAAAGGCGCTGATCGCGCCGCTCGATGATACGCGTGGTCCCTACGTTCAGCTCGACAGTCGAGGGTACCAGGTTCTGCTCGATTATCGTGGCGGGCGCGATCCCTTCCCGTTCAAGAGCGTCGGTTACGTCATGCACCACGATGACGCCGCACCACTGGTCCGCGGCAAGGCGGTTATCGTCGGCGTCGCAGCAGTCAGCGTCAACGATTCCTTTTCGACCCCGTTCAACAGCGGTTTTCACAATGCCGAGCCGATATTTGGCGTCGCACTCCACGCGCATCTCGCCGACCAATTGATCCGTGAGGCGCTTAATGGCGATCCGATGCTGAGCGGCTTGCCGCGCGCGGCCGAGGACTTGTGGATTTGGTTCTGGGCCATGGCCGGCACCTTGCTCGCGATGCGCGTCGCTGCGACGATCCCGGCCGTCTTTGGCACAGGCGCCGGGCTCATTACATTAACGGGCATCGTATACATTTCCTTCGGAAACGCGCTATTGCTGCCGGCGCTTCCGGCCGCGATCGGGTGGATCGGCTCGGCGGGCTTGGCAAATCGAATCATGCATGCGGCCAGCAATCGCACCCGCGCGCTGTTGCGCAGGAGCTTTGAACATTATCTTCCGCCCGCCGTGATCGCCCAAATGCTCGAAGCCAACACGTTGCCGAAATTAGGCGGCGAGCGGCGGGAGCTGACCGTGCTGTTTACCGATGTTGCCAACTTTACTACGCTCTCTGAAAATGTTCCCCCCGAATTTCTCTCCACTCTATGCAACGATTATTTCGATGGCGTATGCGGGGCGATCTTTGAGCAGGGCGGGATGGTCAACGAATTCATCGGTGACGCAGTGCTCGCCTTTTTTAACGCACCGCTCGAGCAGCCGGACCATGCCGACCGGGCGGTCAGCGCGGCGCTGGCGGTCGAAAAGTTTGCCTCCCGCTTTAGCACCGAGCAGAAGTCCCGCGGCGTCGATTTTGGCCATACGCGGATTGGGGTTCATAGCGGCGAAGCAATTGTTGGCAATGTCGGCACCCGTCAGCGGCTGAAATACTCCGCCCTTGGCGATATGCTCAACACCGGGTCGAGGCTTGAAGGGCTCAACAAAAAGATCGGCTCCCGGATCTGTGTTTCGGGAGAGACCGTTGCCAGGTCAAAGCGACATCGTTTTCGCCCGGTTGGGACGTTTGTGGTCAAGGGCCGTCACGGCGGGACCGAGGTTTTCGAACCGCTCAGGGCGACGGATCAGGAGAGCGACCGGCTCGCCCGGTACGAGGCCGCTTTCCGAGCCCTCGAAGTGGAAAAACCGGAGGCGGCCGAGCTGTTCGCCGCCTTGCGCCGCGACTATCCCGAGGACCCATGCGTGTGTTTCCACTGCCATCGCCTGGCTGACGGCGAATCGGGAACAACGATTGTGATGACTGAGAAATGAGGCGCATCAGTGTCGGGGTGGCGCTTGTCGCGGTCTGGATTTTTGGTATCGGGGCGGCGACGGCGGAAGTTGGGGCCGGGCGAGCCGGCGAACTCGACTATATCGGGCGTGGCACGGCGGCGTTCCGGGCTGGGGACATCGTGGCCGCGACGCAGCATTGGACGGAAGCGATCCGTTTGTGCCGCCAGAACGGCGATGTCGATCTCGAGGCGCAAGCCCTTGCCAGGCGCGGCGAACTCTACCGGCTCGAGGGCTATTATCGCTATGCAAGCGGCGATCTCGAGGAAGCATTAAAACAGGCCGAGCGCAGTGGTGATCAGGCGCTGATTGCCGCCACGACCGGGGCCCTTGGCAATCTCGCCTTTATGATGCAACGCACCGCAGTTGCGGAGCCGCTTTTGAGACGCACCCGCGACCTCGCAGAGCGTTTGCACGACAACGCCATTCTTGCAGCAAGCGAGAACGATCTTGGTAACCTTTATGCTTCCACCGGTCAGCCAGCCGAAGCGGCAAGCTCTTACCAGGAAGCCATCGCCAACGCCGAGATCGCCGGTGACCCGGCACTCGCGGCGACCGCGGAAACCAATGCCGCGCGTTTGGCATTGCGCAGCGGCGATGCGGCGCCTGCGACCTCGCTACTGACGCGTGCGATCGACACCCTGACCCGCCTGCCGCCGTCTTATGCCAACGCCATGGCTCTGATTTCAGCGGGATCTGCCGTGTTCGAGACGGAGGGAGACATTCCCGCCGATGCTCAAACCATTGCCGAACGCGCCTTCCGCGCCGCGCTGATGACGGGCGGCTCACTCCGGAATTTACAGATCTCCTCGCTCGCGGATGGCAGCCTCGGCCATTTGTACGAGCGCACAGGCGAGCTGGATGCCGCGGCAGCTCTGACCGAGCGCGCCCTGTTTGCGGCACAGCAAGCCTCGGCACCGGAATTGTTGTACCGCTGGGACTGGCAGCGCGCCCGGATCGCCCGCCAGCGCCAGCAGCCGGAGATTGCGTTGGGGAGTTATCGCCGAGCGGTCGCTGAATTGCAATCCGTGCGGCAAGACATACCTGTCGAGTATCGTGACGGCCGTTCGTCCTACCGGACCACCTTTGGCCCGTTATATCTACAATTTACCGACCTTTTGTTGCGCCGCGCAGCGCAGGATGCCAACGAGCGGCAGGAATTGCTTCGCGAGGCGATCAACACAATCGAAGAACTGAAAGAAACCGAACTCCGGGATTATTTTCGCGATTCCTGCGTGGCCGATTTTGAGGCCAAACAGCGGTCGATCGAGAGTATTGCGCCGGGAACGGCGGTCCTCTACCCAATTTCGCTGCCTGACCGGCTTGAGATCCTGGTCAATCTAGGGGGAGAGGAGAGGCAATATACGGCCGCTATACCTGAACCGGTTTTGCGACAGGAGGTGAAGCAGTTCCGGGCGCTGCTGGAGAAAAGAACAACAAACGAATATCTGTCTCCCGCCCGCCGCCTCTACGATCAAATCATCCGTCCAATCGAGCCGCTTTTGGTGGCCAATCATGTTGACACCCTGGTCATCGTTCCAGACGAAGTGCTGCGGATTGTCCCGTTTGCCGCGTTAAATGATGGAAAGAGTTTTCTGATTAATCGATATGCCACAGCGATCGCCCCAGGTCTCAAGCTGGTTGAGCCGCAACCGCTCGCCTCCAGGTCAGGCACGGCTTTGATCCTTGGCATCTCGAATAGCGTCGAGGGCTACGTCCAGTTGCCAAACGTTCCGCACGAGGTTGCCGAAGTCCATGAGATCGAGGGTGGGGAGGTGCTGTTGAATGACTCCTTTACTCGATCGCGTTTCGCCGATGACCTGAAGAGCGGTCGATACGACATCGTGCACATCGCCTCGCACGGCCAATTTGGCAGCGATCCCAGCCGCACCTTTGTCCTCGCCTACGATGGCAAGTTGACGATGGACGCTCTGGAAAACGATATCAAATATGGGCCGCCGCGCGAAAACCCACTGGAACTCCTGATCCTAAGCGCATGTGAAACTGCGAGCGGCGACGATCGGGACGCGCTAGGTCTCGCCGGGGTCGCCCTCAAAGCCGGGGCTCGAAGTGCGCTTGCGACGCTCTGGTACATCAATGATGTGGCGTCCGGCGAATTGGTAACGGACTTTTATAAAGGGGTGCGGTCCAGGCAGATGTCGAAAGCGCAGGCCTTGCGCGCGGCGCAGCTTGCCCTCGCCGCCGATCCGCGCTTTGCCCATCCTGCGTACTGGGCACCCTTTCTGCTGATCGGCAACTGGCTGTAAGCGCCGAGATCATTGATGCTTAAGCACCTCGCCTTGGCTTTTGGTGTGGTATTGTGGACGCTATTGGGAGTGCGTGCCGTTTCAGCGCAAACCGGCCCAATGCAATCCCAGTCGGCAGGATTGCCCGCGTATATACCGCCACCGCGCGGCGCGCCCGGAGGCCGTGTCGGTGGCGCCTCACGCGGCACCTATCAGCCGACGTTCCCGCTGCCCACAATCGAGGCTCTCGCGCCGCAAGGCGAAAGCGGGCTGAGCGCCAGCGCGATGCCAGATCTTTATTACTATGTGTCGGGTCCCGTCTATTGGTCGACCCAGTTTACAATCAGCGCACCGATGCAATCGGCCCCGGTGGCCGAGGTATATCTTCCCTCGCCGAGAATGGCAGGTGTATACGCTATCCATGTTTCAGATTTCGGCGTGCGGCTGAAGCCGGGGATCGTCTATACTTGGTCCGTAGCGGCGATCCTCGATCCCAACGCGCGCTCGCGCGATATCGTCGCCGGTGCCACATTGCTGCTCGGCTCTCCCGATCCAGGGCTGGAGAATGCAGCGCGTACCG
>JAFAOB010000417.1 GCA_019238055.1 Alphaproteobacteria bacterium | reverse complement strand
CATGATGCAGGCGCTGGCCGGCTACGATCCGCTCGACCCTGCCTCGGCCGATGTCCCGGTCCCGGACTACCGCGCAGCCCTGGGCTCGCGGCTCTACGGCCTTAAGATCGGCGTCGTCCGCCATTTTCACGAACATGACGCGGTTGCGGATTTCGGTCCCGACAGCGCGCCGAGCGCCGCCTATACCGCGGCGTTCGACGCCGCATGTCGGACCCTGGAGAGCCTCGGCGCTCGTCTCGTGGAGGTAAAACTGTCGCCGTTGGTCGACTACATCGATGCCAACCGGCTGATAATGCTGGCCGAGGCCTACGCTCTGCATGAAAAGGATTTTCGCGAACGGCCGCAGGATTTCGGCCATCACATGTTTGCCCGCATCGCGCTGGGCGCATTTCTCTCCGCCGCTGACTATGTCGAGGCGACGCGCCAGCGGCGCGAGCTCTGCGTCGAGTTCGCACGTGCGCTTGATGATGTGGATGTCGTCATCTCGGCCAATTCGACAGGTCCAGCCCCACGCATTGACAGCATCCCGACATATTCGACCTTCGCGCGCGCCTCCTACACTGGACCCTACAACCTGACCGGCTCACCGGCCCTCTCGGTGCCGATCGGGTTTGAGGACGGCTTGCCGCTCGCCTTTCAGATCGCCGGGAAACCGTTCGACGAGGCCGGCGTCATGCGGGTCGGGCATGCTTTCGAACAGGCGACCGAATTCCATCGTCAACGTCCGGTGATTGCCGCGCCGCTTCCGGGCCGCGGGTAGCATTAGCAGTCTTGCCGGCTTAAATAGCCGAGCCAGAGCGCTGAGGAGCGACTATGCTTTATGCTGTTCGAGCCGAATGGGATGGCGAGGCCGGGGTGTGGGTCGCATCATGCGATGATGTTCCGGGTCTCGTCACCGGTGCGGACACATTCGAGGGATTGATCGAGAAGTTGCGGGTTGTGGTCCCGGAGTTGCTCGACGAGAACGGCCTTCTAACTTCGGGTGACGAAGAGATCCCATTTGCTGTCCTCGCCGAGCGCGTCGGGCATGCTCGACGCGCGGCGTGAGCCTATTTACAAACACAGTGTGTTGTTTGCCTTGACCGCAACTATCCGAGCGTTAAATAATAATCGGAGACTGTTAAATATGCTCGAGGGGATTAATGCCCGACAATTTTACACCGCGTATGAAGGCTATACTGGCCGAGCACGGGTGTATCTTCGTCCGGCATGGAAAGGGCGATCATGAGATTTGGCATAGCCCGATCAAAACCGAAGGTTCATGGTCGATAATTTTATCAAGTCGCGTCGCTGGGCGAACGACACATTGAAACAGGCCGGTCTTCCCAAAGCGTTTTGAGGCGAGCCATGACAGACTTTATCCATCCCGAATATCTGATCGACGCCGCGACGTTGGAGCGGCGGCTGGGCGAGCCCGGCTTGCGCGTGCTCGACTGCACGACGCATCTGATCCCGGATCCGAAGACGACCTACCAGGTCGTGCCGGGGCGCGCCGATTTCGAAAAAGGGCACATTCCGGGCGCGCAATTTGTCGATCTCCAAGCCGATCTGTCGGATAACTCGCACCGCCTGCGCTTTATGCGGCCCTCGGCCGCGGCTTTTGCCGCAGCGATGAGCCGGTTCGGGGTCGGCGAGGGCACGCAGGTCGTGACTTACAGCACGACAACCCCGCAATGGGCGACGCGCGTATGGTGGCTGTTGCGCAGCTTCGGGTTTGACAATGCCGCAGTGCTCGACGGCGGTTGGCAGAAATGGAGCCGTGAGGGCCGGCCGGTCGAGACCGGACCGGCGCGCCCGTGCCCGCCCGGCAATTTCGTCGTGCGAGAAGAGCGCCCGCTGATGGTCGGCAAAGACGAGGTGTTGCGCGCGATCGGCGACAGCACGGTCTGCACGCTCAACGCGCTGTCGGCCGAGCAGCATGCCGGCACCGGTGGCAACACCTATGGCCGGCCGGGCCGGATCAAGGGCAGCGTGAATGTCCCGGCAGCGCAGCTGATCGATCCCGCGACCAACGCGTTTCTGCCCCCGGACGAACTGCGGCGGCGCTTTGACCAGGTCGGCGCCTTCGACAAAGAGGTCATCACTTATTGCGGCGGCGGCATTGCCGCGAGCGCCGATGCGTTTGCGCTCGTCATGCTCGGCCACCCCAACGTCAAGCTCTACGATGCCTCGATGAGCGAGTGGGCGGTCGACCCGTCATTGCCGATGGAAACCGGCTGAACTCGGCGGCAGAAGCCGCGCATTCCGAGGGGGGATCACGCTATGATTACGCAAGTGGACGATGCGCGCCTGGTTGTCACCGATGCACCCGCCGCCGATGCCGAGGCGGTGATCCGCGACGGACTCAGCGATTACAATTTCTCGAAAGCGGGTTATCGCGATTACCGGCCTCTCGCAATCCTTGTCTCCGATCCCGAGACCGGCGCGGTCGTCGGCGGGCTGCTCGGGGGGACATCGTTCGGCCTTCTACGTATCGACCGCTTCTTTCTGCCCGAAAGCCTGCGCAAACAAGGGCTCGGAAGCAAAATCATCAAAGCCGCCGAGGAAGAAGGAAGGCGGCGCGGCTGCAGCCGGGCGCTGCTGACCACACTGTCGTTTCAGGCGCCCGGTTTCTACAAGCGTCAGGGCTGGGAAGTGCTCGCCGAACTCGAAGGCCAGCCGCCCGCCCCGAGCCGGTTCTTGATGACAAAACTGCTGGCGGGTACGGAAGCACAGGGCTAACCTCTATTGTTGCAGTCAGCCGCGGATTGCTCTCATGACATGCTTCATGAACCCGTCCATCGCGGCGGGATCGGTCCAGCGCAACACGGCGACGAGATCGTTTTCAGGATCGATCCAGGTCAGATTGCCGCCGGCACCGCGCGCGAAATAGCTCTTGGCCGAGGCGCTCGGATAAAGCCCGCAATCGGTGTTGAGCCACCACAGATAGCCGTATTGCGGGAACAGCGGGCAGGGCTCGAGCATCCGTTCGATCCACGCTTCCGACAGGATGCGACGGTTGCCCCATATGCCTCCGCGCAGCAGCATCAATCCGATCCGCGCCTGGTCGCGCGCCGATATGAACACGCCGCCGCCCCAATGGCCGCCGCCCGATACCGATTGCACTCGGCGCCCGTCGAGCTCGATCCACGAATTGCGGTAGCCGTGCCATTCCCAGTCGGGCGAGGCGCCGATCGGCTCCATGACGAGTTCGCGGAACACCTCCGGCAATGGCCTTCGCCACAGCCGCAGCAAGGCGAGGCTCAGCCGGTTGACGCGGACATCGTTGTATTCCCAGAACTCACCAGGCCGTTGCAGGTCGCGGTGGGTACCTTTTGGCGCAGCACTGGGTCTGCCGGCGGATGCACGGTTGCGATCGATCAGATCCGGTTTGTCCCACAGCACGCCTTCCCATTCGGAGGTTTGCTGCAGCAGGTGGTGCCAGGTGATCGCGCCATTGTGCGGCGGGTCGAAACCGCTATCATCAATGGTGCGGCGAACCGGCTCATGCGGATCGGCAATCAATCCGCGATCCCAGGCGAGGCCGGCGAGAATCGAAAGATAACTCTTCGCGACGCTAAAGGTCATGTCAACCTGCGTCGTATCGCCCCACTCGGCGATGATCTCGCCACCGCGCAGCAATAGGCCATTCGGCCCGCCGCGCGGCCGCACTGGACCCAAAGTTTCGTTCCATGGCGGCCGCTCGCTGAAATCAGACAGCACCATCTCGGCGAGATCGCGTTTCCACGGCGTTTCGTGCTCGGCAGCGTGGCGCGCGGCGGCGGCCATCGCAGCGGGATCAAGCCCGGCATCGGCAGGCTTGCGGGTCGGCCAAGCGGTGGGGTACGGCGGCGGAAAGTCTGTCACTATGGGTGCTCCGGGACTGGCATCAGCCTTGACTTTCGACCGATCCGCACGACCTCGTAAAATAACGGCGCTCGGTGCAGGTCCAGGCTTGCAATGCGAGGGTAGGGGTCGTTAGAAATCGGCTTTGTCGGCGTTTAGGGTCATGGATATCATGGGTTCTTTCAGCCTGATGCACTGGATCGTGGTTTTGGCCATCGTTTTGATCCTGTTCGGCGCCGGGAAGCTGCCTCGAGTCATGGGCGATTTCGCCAAGGGCATCAAGGCCTTCAAAGCGGGAATGAAGGAGGACGACGAGCCCGAGACGACCGCCGCACCCACAGTGCAGGTTCCGCCACCAGCGGCTGCGGCAAGCACCGCCGCACCTGCCAGCACCGTCGATCAACCGCACCAACACGCCTGATCGGCATAAACGTGCAGGCGCTTGGCTAAGAGGAGCCTGAAAAACTTGGCTCCCGCGTAGCGACTGACATCAGTCTTCATCTTTGGGTTAGCCATTTCCGCAGCGTCTCGGTTTTCGGTCCAGGCGCTAAACGCGGATCACGATTTTGCCGACATGCCTGTCGGCTTCCATATACGCCTGTGCCGCAGCGATCTCACTCAGCGGAAAGGTGCGATCTATAATCGGCCGAAGGCGGCCTTCCTCGAGAGCCGGCATCAGATCGACAATAAAGCGTTTCGTCGATTCGGCGCGTTGGCCGGGTGTCCGCAAGCGGTTGCTGACTCCGTAGAGATGGAGCCGGCGCAAGGCTAGCCGATTGAGGTCAAGCTCACCCTTCAGCACACCGCTCATGCGCCCGATCGTGACAAATCGGCCGCCAACGGCGAGCGCTTGCAGGCAAGCAGGGAATACGTCTCCGCCGATATTATCGACAACCATGTCGACACCCT
>JAFAOB010000415.1 GCA_019238055.1 Alphaproteobacteria bacterium | reverse complement strand
TTTGAGGACAGCGTGCTGCCGGTCGTCCGCACCGGTCAATCGCAACTGGTCGATGACAATTTTGCCCTCGAAGACGGGCTATGGTTTGAGCCGGCCCCTGGCCACACACCGGGCAATGTCGTGATCCATGCCCGCTCTCTCGATGAGACCGCGGTTTTTATGGGCGATGTGATCCACCACCCAGTGCAGCTGATAAAGCCCGAATGGTCGACCTTTGCCTGCAGCGATCGGGAATTATCGCGCCAGACACGTATCCGGCTGATCGAAGAGCATGCCGAGCGCGGCACCCGGCTGCTGCCGGCACACTTCCCGAGCCCAACTGCTGGCCGCATCCTTCGCCACCGCGACGCCTATCGCTACGCCTTTGAGGAATGACCAGAGTCGTGCTGCGACCTCGGCATCCCGCTAAAGGCCACCGCTCTGATGGCCGATGGGGAGCCTGAGCGTTTTCCGCCGCCCCCGTTTTGGCGGACTCGATATTTCGCGTTCGATGTTCTGGTGCGCCGCGACTATCTCGATCCGATAGAAATCCAGAGGATCATCAGGTGGCCTGAGCGCCGCGAGGTACAAGCGGATGGGCGGATACGCCTCTGAGGATATGCAGCAAGTCTCGGTGGATACCTCCGCGTCGTGCTGCTTTCGGATGGTGAGACCGTGCACAACGCCTTTCACGATGAGGATTATCAACCGTGAGCATTAGGCTCTCATACGACAAATCGACGGACAGTCTCTACATTGAGCTCAGATCCGTTCCGGCCAAGCGAACTCGGGAGATTGAGCAAGACGTCGTGCTTGATCTTGGCGAAGACGGTCAGCCGGTCGGCTATGATCTGCAGCATGCTTCGGCCAAGCGAGATTTGATCCTGTCGATCATTCTGGGTGACGAGCCGAAGGAGGTGGCGGAATAACGGACTGGCGGTTGTGCGCTGCGGAACAGCAAAACCTGAAATTAAACTTTGTTGTTTCGAAGGGCTATTCTCTGACGACAGAACCCTTTCGGAGGGCTGGAGTCGGGTCTGACAATACATTTTGGGACAATAAGCGAGGGGCGGAAACGATGACCAAGATGACGGGGGGCGCAGCGCTGGTCGAGATGCTGCGCCGCAATGGGGTTGATACGATCTTTGCGCTCCCCGGGGTGCAGAACGATGCGCTGTTTGTCGCGTTTTATGATGCCGGCGAAGCGCTGCGGGTGATCCACACCCGCCATGAGCAAGGTGCCGCGTATATGGCCTTCGGCTATGCGCGGGCAACCGGCAAGATCGGGGCCTATGCCGTTGTGCCGGGACCCGGTTTTCTGAATACGACCGCCGCACTCTCGACCGCCTACGCGACCAACGCTCCGGTTCTGTGCATATCAGGTCAGGTGCAGTCCGACATGATCGGGCGCGCCTATGGCCTGTTGCACGAGATCCCCGATCAGCTTGGGATCTTGCGCAGTCTGACAAAGTGGGCGGCGCGCATTGACCATCCGACCGAGGTCGGCAAGCGTGTCAACGAGGCGTTTCGGCAATTGCGCGACGGGCGCCCGCGCCCGGTCGGGCTGGAAATCCCGCCGGACGTGCTGGCACTCGCGGTTGACACAGCACTGCCTGCGCCCGACACGCCGCCGTCGGGTGTGGAACCCGACCTCGATCAGATCAACGAGGCGGCGCAGTGGCTCGCGGCAGCGAAAAAGCCGCTGATCTTTGTCGGCGGCGGCGCCGTCGAGGCCGGTGCCGAGATATTGGCGATAGCCGAAATTCTGGAGGCGCCGGTCGTCAGCCAAATCGGCGGTAAAGGCATCATTAGCGATCACCATTATCTCGCGCAGTCCGCGCTCGCCGGTCATGCGTTGTGGCGCGATACTGATGTCGTGCTCGCGATCGGCACCCGCCTGCACCAGCCGCAATTGCGCTGGGGTGTCGACCGCGACCTCAAACTGATCCGCATCGACATCGATCCAACCGAGATCACCCGCTTCTTCAAGCCGGCGCTCGGCATCGTGGCCGATTCCAAGCTGGCCACCGCAGCACTCCATCGCGCGCTCGACCGGCACGCGCCCAAGCGCGCCTTGCGCCGCGACGAGCTCGAAAAGCTAAAGCTCGCCACCCTCGCCGAGCTCGACAAAACCCTCGGCCCGCAATGCGAATATCTGCGGGCGATCCGCAGCGAGCTGCCGGAGGATGGCATCTATGTCGAGGACCTAACCCAGGTCGGCTATGTCGGCCGGATGGCGTTTCCGGTCTATCACCCGCGCACCTACATCCACAGCGGCTATCAGGGCACGTTGGGTTTTGGCTTTGCGACAGCGCTCGGGGCCAAGGTGGGTCGCCCCGACCGGCCGGTCGTGTCGGTCTCGGGCGATGGCGGGTTTATGTACAATGTCCAGGAATTGTCGACCGCAGCCCGTCATGGCATCGATATCGTGGCGATCGTCTTTGCCGACGGCGCCTTTGGCAATGTCCGCCGGATGCAGAAGGAGGATTACGGCAATCGGCTGATCGGCATTGATCTGCTGAACCCGCAATTCCCAAAAATGGCGGAAAGTTTTGGGCTTGCCGGGGTGCGCACGACGACCCCGGAAGGCTTGCGCCAGGAACTCGCCGCCGCCCTCAAGCGGCGCGGTACGACCCTGATCGAGGTCGCGGTCGGCGAGATGCCCGATCCCTGGAAGGTGCTGGTGCCGCCGCGCGTCCGCGGCAGCCGCTGACGCGCCGCGGGCGGCCGGGACCGAGCCAGCTCGATCGCACGAGAGGCTCGGTTTGTGGGGAGAAGCCTTTAGAGAGTTTTGAGCTGCTCGAGGATCCACTCGCAGTGCCGTCGCTCGTCCTGGAGGCCGCGCTGCAAGATCTCGTGCGTCTCGGTGCTCAGGCCATGAAATGCCACCGCGCGTTCATAGGCGGTGTTGGTATCGGCTTCATTGGTACGCATCGCCTGTAAAATGGCTTTGTCGCCCATCAGGCCACCCATGACGACTTTTCCTTGGGCCAGATAGCTCTTCATGTCGCCTTCCTTCGGCGGTGTGCGGCCCATCTTGCGAAGCAACTCGCCGAGTTCATCGATGTGGCGCAGATGGTCGCCCCGGAACTCGTGCAACCGATCGCGGAACCGGGCTTCCTGCAGCCGATTGATCGCCGCCTCATAGGCATCGGCCGCGTCATAATCGAGCTGAACCAGATCCTCCAAGAGACTCTCGAGGGTCGTTTCGGTGCCAACGGTCGTGACCATGGCTTCTCCTTTGCCGGATATTTCGTCAAGACGCAGTCAATCACGTCTCCAAAATCAACAACGAGGTCCGGCTTTCGCTCCACAATGGAAAGATTTGACAACTGCGGAAACGGCATCGTTTAATGGTTGTGGTCTTGCTGTCGTAAGCGGCAAACTCTTCGGAAAACTTGCTCGCCGTTTGCGCCGCGAGATGCGAGCGATCGAACCGTCGCCTTCGCCGCGGTGTTTTCCGCGTGCGATACAAGGTGAATCATATGCGCATCCACCATTTGAGCTGCGGCACGATGTGCCCCTTTGGCGGACGCCTGTGGGACGGGTTCAGCCCGGTCCTCGGGCCCGCAACGCTCGTCTGTCATTGTTTGCTGATCGAAACCGAAGCGGGGCTCGTTCTCGTCGATACCGGGTTTGGCCTCGCTGATGTCAATAACCCGCGACGTCTAAGCGCTTTTTTCCGGTTCGCCAATCGCATCCGGCTGCGCGAGGAGGATACCGCTCGGCGCCAGATCGAAGCCCGCGGGTTTGCCGCCAAGGATGTGCGCCACATCATTATGACCCATCTCGATTTCAACCACGCCGGCGGGATCGAGGATTTTCCCGAAGCTACCGTGCATGTGCTCGACGCAGAGCTCGCCGCTGCCAGGAAGCGCGATGGCGCACTCAATCGTCGGCGGTACCTGCCGATGCAGTGGGATGGTCCGGTTGTCTGGCAGCCCTATGCTCTCGACGGAGAGCGCTGGTTTGGCTTTCGCTGTGTGCGCGATCTGGTCGGTCTGCCGCCCGACATCTTGATCGTACCATTGGCTGGGCACACGCCCGGCCATTGCGGTATCGCCGCGCGCACCCCCGAAGGCTGGCTGCTGCACGCCGGCGACGCTTATTTCTTTCGCGGTGAAATGGATCTCGACGAATATCACTGCACGCCGATGCTGCGCTTCTATCAACGGATGATGGCAGCCGACAATGCAATGCGGCTCAACAATCAGGCGCGGCTGATGCAACTTAAGCAGACGCATGGCCGCGCCGTCCGCTTGTTCTGTGCGCACGATGCCAAGGAGCTGGACATGTTCCCGCCGCTGCCCGCGCAAACAGCCCCGGTCCCGGTCCCGCGTACAGAAGTGCCGGCGCAACCGTCGCCGGCTCAGCCGGTCAGGGTGCGACCCAGGCCGTCACGGGTGCGGGAGAGAAAAGGCAGCGCGGGCGATACGATCAGCGGCACTCGAGCGGCAAACAAAGTAACATCGGGCCCCGTTTCGGAGGACCGATGATCGATAAGGCCCGATTGGAAGCACTCCGCGCCAAATACGAGGATGCCAGGGAGACTGAGGTGGCGCCCGAGCGGTTCCGAGCACCGTTGAACGCGGTCATGGGCAGCGCTTATCGCCGGCCGATGCCGTTTGCCGGCATACCGACCCTGCTCGACGAGCCCTATCGGCCCGATGCCGCCAACTCCCTGGACTTTGTCGGTCTCGATGTCGCCCTCGTCGGTGTACCGATGGATCTGGGGGTCACCAACCGGCCTGGCGCACGCTTTGGCCCGCGTGCGGTGCGCGATGTCGAGCGTATCGGCCCCTATAATTACGCCTTCGAAATCACTCCGCGCGCGCTGTGCAACGTCGCCGATATCGGCGATGTGCCAATGCGTTCGCGCTATAGCCTCGACCAATCGATCGAGGATATCGCGCTCTTTTACGAGTGCATCCGTAAGGCCGGGGTGCGCCCGGTGTCGGTTGGCGGCGACCATTCGATAACCTTCCCGATCCTGAAGGCGCTCGGCGCTGAACACCCGCTCGGCCTCGTCCATATCGATGCGCATTGCGACACGATGGGTGCCGTCGACGGCTCGAAATTCCATCATGGCGGACCATTCCGCCAGGCGGTGCTCGCAGGTGCGCTCGACCCGGAGCGCACGATCCAGATCGGCATCCGCGGCCCGGCCGAAATCTATTGGGGTTTCTCGTATGATTCCGGGATGACGGTCTTGCACATCGGGGATGTCGACCGCCTCGGCATGACCGCCGTTGTCGCAAAGGCGCGCGATATCGTCGGCGATGGGCCGACCTACATCTCATTTGATGTCGACGGCCTCGACCCGGCTTACGCACCGGGAACCGGCACCCCCGAGACGGGCGGCCTCACCCCGCGCGAGGCGCAGGCGATCCTGCACGGACTCGCAGGTCTCGACATCGTCGGCGGCGACGTGGTCGAGGTCGCTCCGCAATATGATCCGACCAGCAACACCGCGATGATCGGCGCGCAAATGCTGTTCGAGATCCTCTCCCTGGTTACCCTCGGTCCGCATTTCCGCCGTCGCACCGGCTGACCTGATCCCACACGCGCCTGTGCTGCGCCCGGAGGAAGTGCATTCGCCTATTAGACCCCAGCGAAGTCGAGCCTTGCGAGCATGTCGGCGGGCGGTCTTCAGAGACCGTCACGGCGCGGGGGACGCCGTTCGGAACCGACCTCCGGAGGCTACTGTTGGAAGGGTAAGGAAACCGAATGGAGGATCGGTAGTGAATACAGTCGACAAAACGGACCCTTCGGTGCGCGAAACGGTGACGAGCGACCAGATCCGGCAAGGTCATACGACCGAGGCGGTCATCGATACCGATCGGACGCAGCCGATACATCAGACAATCAGAACCGAACCGGTCCACGATACGATCAGAACGTCGCCAGTGACACCCGCATCGGAACGCGCCGACCCGCGAGTGCGCGAAACCGCGCGTCTGATCGCCAGCGACAAGGTCGAAGGAACAGCCGTGCGCAACAGCGCCGGTGATAAGGTCGGGACGATCGAGCGGGTGATGATCGATAAGCGGTCCGGCAAGGTTGCTTATGCGGTCATGACTTTTGGCGGCTTCCTTGGCATGGGGCAGGATTATGTCACATTGCCGTGGCATGTGCTGCGCTACAGCGAGGACCTCGATGCTTACGAGTTGAACGTCACGGCGGACCAGCTGCGTGGTGCTCCGCGCTTTGGCGGCACCTGGGACAATGACATCAGCCGCGATTGGGAGCGTGACATTCACAGCTATTACGGGGTTGACCCGTATTGGTAAGCACCACGTAAGTCAGGACATTGCGAACGGGGCGGCTTAGCCGCCCCGTTTCGGCAGTATGTGCACTCGGCATTGAGCGAAACGCAGCGCGGATGGCAAAGTCGGTACCGCAACGGCGATAAGGGGACGCTTCATGACCAATCAAGCCGAGCTGTCACAAGGCCAGCGCCTTCTCGCCTTATGGAAACACCTCGGGATTGAGAGAGCCCATGT
>JAFAOB010000380.1 GCA_019238055.1 Alphaproteobacteria bacterium | reverse complement strand
CGAGATCGGCGAAAAATTGGCGCGAACCAGCGTTGAATTGTTCGCCGGGATGCGTCCGGAACAGCAGATTTTCGAGGAATTCAGCCTGCTCGGTGCCGATGATCTGCCGGTGTTTGAACGCATCCTGGCGCGGATCGACAAATCCGGCGTCGACAATCTCTTGCCGGAAGAGCGCGCCCGGCTGCTTGGCCTTGGTTTGCGGCTCGTTGGTGCGCGTGACCCGCTCGGGCTCCTTAGCGAAGCCGTGCGGCAGCACATCATCGAAGCTCGGCACAAATTTGCGGCAGGGCTGCCGGAGGAACTCAAGGGCTCGGTCGAATTCTTCGATCCCGAGCGCTACAACGCCGCAGCCTCGATTCAGGAAAACGTGCTGTTCGGTACGATCCTGCGCGGCGAGGCCGGCAGCCGCGAGCGGGTCAGTGCCGCGATGAGTGAGGTGTTGGACGAACTCGGCTTGCACGAAACCTTGATCTCGGTCGGGCTCGACTATCCGGTCGGAACCGGCGGCCTGCGCCTCTCCGAAGCGCAGCGCCAGAAGGTCGCGATTGCCGTCGCGTTGTTAAAGCAACCCGATCTCGTGCTGTTCAACGACGCCACCGCGGTGCTCGATGGGGTCACCGAAACCGCAATCATCGAGCGGGTCAAACACGAGCTCGACGGCCGCAGTCTTGTCTGCAGCCTGCACCGGCCGCGTCTCGCCTCGGCCTTCGATCGGATCCTGGTCATGGATCAGGGCCGCCTCGTTCAGCAAGGCCGTCTTGATGAATTGCAGAAAGAGGGGAGCCCACTCGAGCCCCTGATGGCCGCCGAGTAGACCGGGGCGTATGAGGCGATTGACGTTACGGTTATGGAGCGGGTGAAGGGAATCGAACCCTCGTCAGAAGCTTGGGAAGCTCCTGCTCTACCATTGAGCTACACCCGCGCTGCCGCCGATGTTAGGCGATCGGCGGCGCTCTTCAAGAACCTTTTGGCGTCAAGCACCCTTTGCCGGCGGCTCGCAAGGGACGGTCCCCATATTCGCCGGCAGACACACTTCGAGGATCTCGACATCGTCCGAGGTGCGGATCTCGTTGTGCTTCATGCCGCCCGGGATAAAGCAGGAATCGCCGGCCTCGAGCCGACATTGCGTACCGTCCTCGAATTCGAGCTCGACAAAGCCCTTCAGCGCATAGACGAACTGGCCGTCGCAGACATGGTAATGCCAGCCGGTCGGCTGGGTCATGCCGGTGACCGCCTGCATCAGCTGGGCGCGCATCCAGCCGTCGCTGGCGCGCGTGACGCCGAGATCGCGATATTTGAAGAAGGTGCGCCGACCTTCGACATAGTCAGGGCTTTTCGCACTCGTCACCGCAACCTTCATCTTTGGTTTTGCTGCGGTGGCGGGTTTCTCCAATGTCGCTGCATCTGCCATGGGGCTCTCCCTCGATCGGATCGCGGTCATCATAGCAGCGCTTCTGCGCCAAGTGCTATCCTGCCGGTCCCGTGTTAAGGAGGATCGGAATGGCAAACATACCCGGTGCGGTAACCGACCCGAGCCGCGTGCGCGGCGAAAACATCGAATTCAAAAGCGGCGGCGACACGATCACGGGCTATTTGGCGCGCCCAAGCCAGTCCGGAAATTATCCCGGGATTGTCGTGATCCACGAAGCCTTCGGCTTGGTCGAGCACATTCGCGACATCGCCCGGCGCTTTGCCAATGTCGGCTACAACGCGCTCGCTCCCGACCTTTATGCCCGCAAAGGCGGACCGTCCGACCCGAACAACATGGCGACGGTTATGCCGGTCATGTTCGGCAAAGAAGATGCCGAGGCGGTGCAGGACCTCGAAGCCGCAGCGACGCATCTGCGTGACCTGCCGGGAGCAACCGGCAAGATCGGGGCGATCGGTTTTTGCTCCGGCGGGCGCCAGACCTTGTTATTCGCGTGCAGCAGCGACAAGGTCAACGCCGCGGTCGATTGCTGGGGCGGCTTTATCCATCGCGCCACCCCCGACGCCGAAACGACGCCGGCGCGGCCAAAGGCAATCCTCGACCTGATCAGTCAATTGCATTGCCCGCTGTTTGCGGTGTTTGGCGAGGAGGACCAGAACCCGAGCGTGGCGCAAGCCGAGGAATTGAAAAAGCGCGCCGAGGCCGCCGGCAAGGACGTGACGATCAAGGTTTACAAGAACGCCGGCCACGCCTTTCTCGCCGATTACCGGCCGAGCTACCGCGAGGGGCCGGCGACCGAGCTGTGGGCCGATGCCGTCGCGTTCTTCAACAAGCACCTAAAGGGCTGATCGGTCGAGGCGAGCCGGCCAATTGTCGCGAGAGGCCCGTCGCCCCCCGGAAGCGGAATGACGACTGCCTCGCATCCGCCGCACGTCCGGGTATTATCGAGCAACATCCCGCTGTGGCCGGCGGTTCTCTCCTCCGGCCGCGGAGATCAGTGCTATCGCGGACCTTGGATCAGGTCGCGCAAGGCCTGCACGACCGCGTGCGGGGTTTCGCGTGACAGAAAATGGCCGGCGATCGGGACGACGCGACGGTCATAGCGGTCGGTAAAGTGTACGGCGTGGCTTACCGATTGCTCAACCGGCGACACGCCATCGGCCGCTCCATGCAGGACGATCGTCGGCACTGCGAT
>JAFAOB010000213.1 GCA_019238055.1 Alphaproteobacteria bacterium | reverse complement strand
GTCGGTGCAGGAGATCCGCCGAGTGGCCGTGCGGCTGAACCAGCAGCACATCCAGCCCGCTCACATCATCGCCTGGTCGCTCTGGCAAAGGGCCCATCAAGCCGCCGCACACACCTCGCATCTTAAAAAGAAAATGCAACTGTAGTGTTAGGCGCACCTCAGCCTCGAGGAAATCCCGATCGCCGGCCCGGAGGTCACTCAGGCCAGTGTCATTCGAACTGGCGGAATGCGCTGCGCTTTTCCGCCCTACCGTTACTTTAGATTGATCATATCAGCCGATAACCCGTGATAGTATTGACAAGTTACAATTGTCACTATATTGTGGTTAAGTGATCCGGCGGTTTCGCCATCGCGGCCTCAGGCGCCTTTAAAGACGACGACCGCTGCGAGGTAAACCCGCAGCAGGCGGACAAGATCACGCGCATGCCGGCGCGTCTCGATCAAGCAACCGAGCCGCGCCACCTCGACTTGCCCGGCTGGCGGTTGCATCCGTTGAAGGGCGACCTCGCCGGTTATTGGAGTGTCACCGTCAGCGCCAACTGGCGGATCATTTTTCGCTTCGAGCAGGGCGACGCCACGGATGTTGATTTGCTCGATTACCATTAGCGCACAGGAGGCACCGTCATGACCATGAAAAACCCGCCGCATCCCGGCCTATCCGTGCGCCACGACTGCATTGAGCCGCTTGGCCTGACAATCACCGAGGCCGCCGACATTCTCGGCGTCACGCGCCAGACCCTCAACAATCTGGTTAATGGCAAGAGCGGCATTTCGGCCGACATGGCAATCAGGCTGGACAAGGCATTCGGCGGCGGCGCGGAGACGTGGCTGCGGCTGCAGATGGCCTATGACCTCGCGCAGGCCCGTCAGCACGAAGGCGATATCAAGATTAAGCCAGTGCGGCGGAGCAAGCTACAGGAACCACGGCCCTAATAGCCGCGTCACAATTCAAAAACTTACGAAAAGCCGGTCGGGCGACCCCTCAAGGTGGGTAACCCCATTTTAGGGGATGTGAAGACGTCTCCGGGATGTATCCTGGGCTGGAACCTTTGGCAGCACCTCGGCGGCGCTCGACCGGACATCTTTGTGGGGGCGCCAAGGGCTAGCACCGTTTCGGCGGCGGCGCGGTTATATTACAGGTTGCGACCGGATCACACTAAGGGACTGGCGATTGGCGCTCGATCCTCTTCTGCTTTCGCGCCTGCAATGGGCATGGGTCATTGCCTGGCACATCCTGCTGCCGGCCTTTACCGTAGGTCTTGCGGCCTACATTGCAGTCCTCGAAGGCCTGCACCTGATCACCGGCCGGGAGGCTTACGCCCGGATCTCCGCGTTCTGGACCAAGATTTTTGCGGTTTCGTTTGCGATGGGGGTCGTCTCGGGCATCGTGATGCCATTCCAGTTCGGCACCAACTGGAGCCGGTTTACCGATGCCACCGCCAACATCATCTCGCCGATGATGGCGTATGAAGGTTTTCTCGCCTTCGCTCTCGAGGCTTCATTTCTCGGAATCTTGCTGTTCGGCCGGCCGCTGGTCCCGCGTTGGGCGCATTTTTTCGCGGCACTGATGGTCTCTTTGGGCACACTGTTTTCGTCGTTCTGGATCCTTGCAACCAACAGCTGGATGCAGACGCCGGGCGGCTACACGATCATCAATGGACGTTTTTTCCCAACCGATTGGCTCGCGATCGTCTTCAGCTCATCTTTTCCCTACCGCCTTTTGCACAACGATACCGCGTTTTTTATCACCACCGCCTTCGTCGTGCTCGGCGTCGGCGCATTCCTGGTCCGCCGCGGCGGGAGGCGACAGGAAGAGCCGCGGCTGATGATGCGGATGGCGCTCAATCTCCTGATCATCATTGTGCCGCTGCAAATGCTCCTCGGCGATCTGCACGGCCGCAACACCCTCGACCGGCAGCCGGCCAAGCTTGCCGCGATCGAAGGCCTGTGGCAAAGCGCCGGGCCGATGCCCGAGGCCTTGTTCGCGATCCCAGACCAGGCGGCACATAAAAACACGCATGAGATCGATGTTCCGCATCTCGGCAGCCTGATCCTCACCCACAGCTTGAACGGCCGGGTGCGCGGGCTCGAAGAGTGGCCGTCCGATCAATGGCCGCCGGTGTGGCCGGTGTTCTTTGCCTTTCGCATCATGGTCGGCATCGCGCTGTTGATGCTGGCTGTCGTCGTGATCGGGTGGATCCTGCGGCTGCGCGGTGACCTATATGACAGCGTCTGGTTTTTGCGTCTTTGCCAATGGTTCGCACCGGCCGGGTTTGTGGCGGTGCTGATGGGCTGGACCACCACGGAGGTAGGGCGTCAGCCGTGGACGGTGTACGGGCTGTTCCGCACCGCGGATTCGGTGACGCCCTCGCTGACCGGCTCCGACGTGCTTGCTTCGCTACTGATGTATGTCGCGGTCTATTTGATCATGTACCCGGCCGGAGTCGCTTATATGGCCGCGATTGTCCGGCGCGGGCTGCAGCCCGCCGAGGACGATGTTGGCGAGATCGGAGCCGGGCACCCGCGGGCGCCAATTACTGAAATCTCCAGCCGTTCCGCCGCCGGAGCCCCGCAACCCTTCGGGGGTCCCTCGGCATGACCGCAGTGCCACCGCTCGACCTGGTGCCGGTATGGACCGTGCTGCTGGCGTTCACGGTCGCCTATTATGTGCTGTTCGATGGCTTCGACCTGGGCGTTGGCGTGCTGTACGGGTTTGCTCCGCGCGCCGACTGGCGGCCGTTGATCATGCTCTCTATCCTGCCGGTGTGGGACGGCAACGAAACCTGGCTCGTGCTCGGCGGGCTCGGACTGCTGGCGGCGTTTCCGCTGGCTTTTGCGATTATCATTCCGGCGGTTTATTTCCCGATCGTCGTCATGCTGCTAGCGCTCGTGTTCCGCGGCGTCGCTTTCGAATTCCGCTTCAAAAACCCGTTGGCGCAGCGTTTTTGGGATGCTGGTTTCAGCATCGGCTCGGCGATCGCGACCTTGGCGCAGGGAGTGGTCCTCGGCACCTTTATCCAGGGGTTTCATGTCAATGGACGACAATTCGCCGGCTCGTCGCTCGATTGGGCCTCGCCATTCGCGGCATTAACGGCGGTATCTCTGGTGTTCGGATACGGCCTTCTCGGCGCCGGCTGGCTGATTATCAAAACCGGCGGCGAATTGCAAACCTGGTCGCGCCGCGCCGCGCGGGTGTGTCTTGCCGGCGTGGTGTTAGCAATCGCAGCCGTCAGTATTTGGACGCCGCTACTCGATCAGCGTATCGCACATCGCTGGTTCAGCTTGCCGAATCTATTCTGGCTCTTGCCGATCCCGGTATTGACGGCCGTAGTGGCCATTTCAATTTGGCTGGCGCTTGGTCGCGACAGCGAATTCTGGCCGTTCCTCGGAGGAATTCTACTGTTCCTGCTGTCATTCCTCGGCATTGCCGTCAGTTTGTGGCCGTTTGTCGTCCCCTATCATTATACGCTGTGGCAAGCGGCCGCAGATGAGAGCGCACAGGTGTTTTTGTTGATCGGCACATTGCTGCTGATACCAATCATTCTCGTCTATACCGCATGGTCCTACTGGGTTTTTCGCGGCAAGGTGCGCGCGGATCTGGCGGGCTGAGAGCATGCAGCGCAAAATCGCGTCGCACCCTGTTACCTTCTGCCCATTCCGGAGTTTTCCGCCGGACCTTGGCCGGTCATGTAATTACGCTGTGACAAGGGTATTATCGGCGCCAGAAGCGTCCGGCAAAACCAGTCAATCCTGAGCCCCGGCCCCTGTTTCATTGGATTCGTGCTGTCGCACTGGAAGACGTCTTTTCTAAGAAGACCCAGGACCAGAAGGCCGCGCTACGAAAGTCAAGACTTTCGGCAATTTCGCTTATCGCTTTTCTAACAAGAATTACGGTTTCCGTAAGCTATGACCGAAACCAATGCATTCGTATCGGGACAGCATGTCCTCCGCGAACTGGCCCAGCCAGCCGGCGTAACCCTACAGTTGCATTCTGATTGAGCCCTGCCTATCTCTCCCGTGGTCGGGAGTGTTTAGATGAGTGGCGTATCGATCGAGACGACGCTGGAATTATGGGCGTCATCGTTGCGGGAGGTGAAAGCGCGGATGCGGCCTCTGTTCA
>JAFAOB010000375.1 GCA_019238055.1 Alphaproteobacteria bacterium | reverse complement strand
TGCCGCCGCATGTTCTCCTCCACGGTGAATGACGTCACCGGAAGAGTAGGCTGGCGCCAGAGACCGGACCCGTGCCCGGGGCCAGCTCAGCCGCAGCCGGCCCGCGCGCGTCAGGCAGAACTTGTCATTTGTGATTAGACCATTGAGCGCACTCGATGCAGAGAGCGAGGCGATCGTCAATGCCAATCTGTTGCGCATTGCCCGGGATCGAACGCTGCTGATCATTTCCCATCGGTTATCGGCCTTAGTGCCGGCCGATGCTATACTGGTGTTGGAGAGAGGCCGCGTTTATGACATCGGGCGTCATGCCGAGCTTGTCGAACGCTGCGACATCTACCGCGGGCTCTGGCACCAGCAAACTGTGCATCTTCACCCCAGGCCGGCGCATGAACCTGTTACGCTGCGGTCCGTTGCGGCATCGTGAGCCTTCTGCCGACCGGCTGATCCGGCTGTTTCAGTCGGAGACCGGCGAGATCAGCGAAACTCCTGTACTCGTCCGGGCGAATGCTACTCTCTACATACTGGGTGCATTTTTTGCCAGTCTGATCTTGATCGCCGCGGTCATGCAGATGGATCGGGTCGTCGCCTCGACTCTCGGCGTTGTTGTCACGACGGAGCCCACGATCGTCCTCCAGGCATTGGATCCGTCGATTATCAAATCAATCGACGTTCAGGAAGGCGAGCGGGTAGGGCGTGGACAATTGCTGGCGACCCTCGATCCGACATTTGCCGCTGCCGATGTGCGGGCGTTGATGCTGCAGATCGCCAGCCTCGACGCCGAGATTGCGCGTTGCGAGGCCGAAATCGCACGCGAACCTTTCCATCCACCGCAACCGACATTGCCGGAAGCAGGAACGTATGGCGCACTACAACAAACTTATTACGATGAACGGAGGCAACAATTCGATTCGCAATTGCGTGCCGATGATGCCCAGATCGCTCAAACCCGGGCGACAATCAGTAAATTCCATGATGATGAAGCACGCTATGCTGATCGGGCAAAGATCGCAAATGATATTGAGGCAATGCGTGCAGCACTGGCGGCGGCGCAATACGGCAGCCGGCTAAATTTGCTGCAGGCGACCGACCAGCGCCTCGAAATCCTGCGGAATGTCGAATTCGATCAAAATAGTTTGAGTGAGAGCGAGCATCAGCTGGAGGCTGCGATCTCGAACAAGGACGCTTTCGTTCAACAATGGTTGAGCCAAGTGAATCAGGAGCTGATCACGGCGCGCAACAACCGCGATGCCGCGCGTGAACAGCTGGCAAAGGCCGTCAAACATAAGGATCTGGTGCGGTTGGAGGCATCCGATGAGGCGGTCGTGCTAAAGCTCGCCAAATTATCGGTTGGATCGGTCCTCAAGGAAGGCGATTTTCTGATCAATCTGGCGCCACTACGCTCTCCGGTTGAGGCTGAGGTACACATCGCAGCGCGTGATATCGGTTTTATCCGTGTTGGCGATGCCGCGACATTAAAGCTGGATGCCTTCAATTTCGTGGAACACGGGACCGCGGAGGGCAAAGTCAGCGCGATCAGCGACGGCTCCTTTACGCTCGACGACAATGGTAATCCTACCGACCCCTATTATAAAGCGCGAATTCAAATCACGTCGCTGCAACTGAAGGACGTCCCACGCGGATTTCGCCTGATCCCAGGCATGACGCTGACTGCCGATATCCTGGTCGGCACGCGATCGGTATTCATGTATCTGGTGCACGGGATGGTGCGTGGCGTCAGCGAGGCGATGCGCGAGCCCTGAATGCCAACACGCAAATGTCATCATCTTTCAAATCCCGTTGCCTTTGACCAGATGTGAAACCGAGAGCGGTCGACATTGCCTTTGAAGCATTCACACCGATGGCTGTCCGGATAGATCTCCCAAAGAAATATTCGGAGCTGGCCTCGTTCAGGCCCGCGGCGAGACAGCCAAAGGCAATCCTTTGATCGCGTCGACGTCACCGGTTGTCGATCACATTTTATCGTTGCGATTGGCCAAAAGGGTGTGTGAGATCGTCAACCAGCTGACTTTACTCAGCGCGGGGATCAACATCCCGCTCTTGCGGAAAGACCACAAAGACGGCGACGGCGATCTGCGCTCTCGCAAGCGCAGCTTTTTAGAGCGCAAGCGATTGTTGAAGTCGGCACGTACCGGGGGCAGCGAGGCGCAATATCAATTGGGCCGGCTTTACGCGAGCGGCGATGGCGTGCTGCAGAATGGAGCGGATGCCGCGCTTTGGTATCGATGCGCCGCCGAGCAAGGGCACTGCCAGGCGCAATATCAACTGAGCCTGATCTATTTCAATGGACACCGCGCTAACGGCTCGGGTATCGAGCAATGGTACCGGGCTGCCGCTCGGTCGGATAAAACTGCGGCAGACGACAATCTCGGGTTGCTGTTCCCAAACGGGACAGCTGTCTCACAGGACTTTTCCGAAGCGCTGCGCTGGGGACTGGCCGCCGCCGGCCAGGGGCTGGTCGAGGCGCAAGCCCATATCGGCCAAATGTATGCGCGTGGTCTCGGCACTGCGACGGATTACAGCGCGGCGCGGCGCTGGTACTTGCTCGCCGCCGAGCAGAGCAATGCAGCAGCCGAACTGGGGCTCGGCATTCTTTACGCAAATGGTTATGGTGTTGAAGTCGATCTCGCTGCGGCCAGCGCTTGGTATCAGAAGGCTGCGGAACAGGGCAATGATGCAGCGCAGCTGGCATTGGGGCTGCTTTATGTCTCGGGGCAGGGCGTCGAACGAGATCCGGGAAAAGCCGTCGAATGCTTCCGTAAGGCTGCCGAGCAAGGCAATCCGCGGGCGCAATACCATCTCGGGCTGATGGCGCTCAAAGGCGAGGGTATGGCTAAGGCGGCCCATCAAGCGGAGATGCTGTTCCGCCAGGCGGCGCGGCGCGGCTATACGCCGGCAATGCGCAGCCTTGCCCAAATCTACGATTGCAACGACGCCGCTGAGCGTGATCCGCACGAGGCCGCGCGCTGGTATCGCGCTGCTGCCGAACTCGGCGATGCCGAGGCGCAATTCGTGCTTGCTCAGCTCTGTGCGCGCGGCGACGGTATGCCGCAGCATTTGGGTGAAGCGGCGAAATGGTTTGAGCGCGCTGCTGAGCAAGGTCACGCAGCGGCGCAGCTCAGTATTGCAAACTTGCTGGCGAAGGGCTCGGGTATTCCGCGAGACCCCAGGCGAGCAGCCGAATGGTACAAGAAGGCGGCCGCGCAAGGCGTCGTGGCAGCCTGGCTCGAACTCGGAAAGCTTTATCTCGGAGGGCAGGATATGCCGCCCGACTTGCCTGCTGCCATTTCGTGGCTTACCCGCGCGGCTGAAGCGAACGACCCCGACGCGCAGACGAGACTGGCATTGCTTCATTTGCGGGGCACCGGCGTGTCCTTGGACCTGGCGCGCGGCGAGATGCTGCTGCGGCGCGCAGTGAAACAGGGCCATTCGCCTGCGCTGTTCGAACTCGGCAACCTCTATTCGCGTGGTAACGGCCGACCGGCTGACGCCGCGGAAGCGATGCGCTGGTACCGTGTTGCCGCCGAGGCTGGTCATGCCGAGGCTCAGGCGATTATTGCGCGCGGTTATCTAACCGGCGAACATCTGACACAAGATGTCGCCGCCGCTGCCGCTTGGTTTCGTAAGGCCGCTGTCCGTGGCCATATCGGCGCTCAATTTCAGATCGCGGTCATGTATTGCACGGGACAGGGCGTTAGCCGCGATCTTAATGAAGCCGCCCGCTTCTATCGACGGGCAGCAGAGCAAGGCCATGCGATCGCTCAATACAACCTTGCGGTCATGCTCGAAAAAGGCGAGGGCTCCCCGGTCGATATCGCGGAGGCGCTGCATTGGTACGGCGAGGCCGCGCAACAGCAAGTGCCGGAAGCCCAGCTGCGCCTCGGCGATTGCTACATGGCCGGACGCGGCATCACCCAAGACCCCAGTATGGCACGCTCTTGGTATGAACAGGCGGCCGCATTGGGAAACACCGAGGCGGTGATCAGACTCAATCAGCTGCCAGTGAAAGCCTCCGCATAACCGCAGCACCAAGCCCGCGCTGCGATGGCGGCGCCACCCCGCTGAGCGGGAGCTTGCCATCCTGCCTGCTTACGCAGCAGAGATTGCTCCGAATTGCGGCAGCCTCCCGACTTGCTCGCATACTCAAGGGATGATGCCGCATTCGAACAGCCGGTTCGCGATCGGCACCGCGACCCTGTTCAAGAATGCCTGGCGCATCTGTGGATCTTGGTGCAGCAATCGCACGACGCGTTCCTGCATCTCGCCGCGCCTGCCCTCCGGCCGATGGCCGCGCTCCGCGGCAAGCTGCTCGCAGGATGATGTTTGATATTTCTCGATGACCCGTTGCGCGATCCGATCCATGATCGGGTATTGGCCTTGCGCATATGCTCCTGCGCCGCCAAGGCAAAGCAGTGCTGCGAGTGCAACAATATTCATTCTGTCGCTCATGAGTGTCCTCGTTTGCGATGTGATGTTTTTATCTAAGGGTTATCGGCGCGCTGATTGAGGTCCCGCAGAGGGCAGGGCCACCATCGGACGCAATTAAGGCGGTGACGCGGCGGAGCGGGGTATCAGCGCATCGAGCAGCGCCTGAATGTAGCCATAGCAATAGGCGAAAGCGACGCCCGAAGGGTCGCGGCCGGCGATCTGCGGCACGTGGTCGGGCATCAGCATGTAGGGGTAGCCGACATCGCGATAGGCGAGGATCGCGCGCGCCATGTCGATGTCGCCCTCATCGGGAAACGCCTCCATGAAGTCGAGCCGGCGGCCTTTGATGTTGCGGAAATGGACGTTGAACAGTTTGCCGCGCTCGCCAAACCAGCGGATCACGTCAAAAATCTCGCGCGCCGGATCCTCGAGCATCTCGGCAACAGTGCCCTGGCAGAAATTGAGGCCGTGAAACGGACTCTCGTGCATCGTCACAAAGCGCTTCAGTCCGTCGACCGTGCCGAGCACGCTGGTGACGCCGCGATAGCCGGGCGGGGTATAGGGGTCTTGCGGATGGCAGGCGAGGCGCACTTTGGCGGCGGTTGCAACCGGCACGATCGCGGCAAGGAAATGGTCGATCCGCGCCCAGTATTCGTTCTCGGGAACAATGCCGGCGGCCGTTGGCGGCGCGGTCTGATCGGCGCGGCTCCAGCGAAAGGCGGCGTTGCGCGAACCGCCGCGCCCCGGCTCGCGTGCGGTGCGCGGGATCCCGATGATGGTCAGATTGTATTTGGCGGCCGGGATGCCGGCGCGGGCGAGCCGCTCGATCAGGCTGCAGATGCTGTCAATCTCGCGCTGCCGCTCGGGCTCTTTCGCCAGCAGGATATGCGGGCTCTCCTGCTCCTCGATCGGTCGCGAGGACATCGGCAATTGCACCATGTCGAGCGACAACCCGAACGACTCGACATGCTCGCGATGGCGGCAGAGGTCATCGAGGCTCCAATCATGCGGGTTGTCGGGCGGATCGACGCAGACATGGGTGACCCCGAGCTGCGCCCAGACCCGATAGTCGGAATCGTCCCGCGGCTTGATTTGCGTCCCGACATGCATGCCCGCATCTCCATCGCCTCGATGGCGCAGCATAGCAAGCCATGCCATGCCTTGATAATCTTGGGTTCCGGACCGCGGCGGATTAGATTTGCTCGATCATGCGTATCGACAGACTGGCGGGTTCGGTCGAAGGCTTGCGCCGCAAGCTGCGCGCACTCACTGCGATTGCCGAGGATCCCGCTGCTACCGAAGCCGAAAAGGCCGCGGCCCGCGCTTTGAAGGCGCGCCTGCAGCGCCGGCTCGGTGCGCTGGGGTCGCCGGCCGGCGACTGGACCGACACGGTGTTCCGGTTGGGCCAATGGGCTAAGAACGTTCGCAAATCGACCGAGCCGGCCTCACCCAAGGGCGACTGGACCGATACCGCCCACCGGCTCGGCAAAGCGCTGCGGCGCGGCTACAAGAGCTGGCTGTCGGACTGATCCATCGCCCGGCTGGCCTGATCGCTCATCTTTGCTAACAATCGGCTATGGCGCAGGCTCGACCTTGTCCAAAAAGCGGACGTAATCGGCCGGCAATCCGTGCGCTCGCGCGACAAGCTGATATATCACAGCGAGGGCCTTCCGCCGGGGCGCGGGCGGCCGTATGTCGCCTCGGATATGGCGGGCCGAGGGGATTGTTAGGGCGACAGAACGGGGCTTACGATGTCCGGCGATTTTAGAAATGCTTCGGCAGACCCGCCTGCTTGAGGATCTCGTTCGCTAGATTGCGGTCCTTGAGATGGCCTCTGTAGGGAACCGGGAATCGACGTTTTGTGATCGGGCTATACCAGACTTCGTGGCTCCCCTTACCAGGTCGGTCGTAATAGCAGCCGGCCTCCTCAAGAAGGTCGCGCAGCTGTCGATGAATGTCCACAGCCGCTATGCCGCAACGTGAACTCCGACGGTTTCGATGAGCCGAAGCTCGATTTCCTCGCCCGCCGCAGCGAGGCCGTTCAATTCGACCATCTCTGCTGCCTGCGCTTTGACTTCCATGAACAAAGCGTCAAGCGTCGGGGCTTCGGCCGCCACCGGCAGTTCGTCGTTTACCGCGCACCAGTCGTTGCCTTCAGTGCTCCAGTAGGCGCGAACTTCAAAGACCTTCTTTGCCACAGCTCCCACACTTTCTCTACCGGCGGACAACCGGTACGTCATGCCAAGAACGTTCGGGATCGCCGATCCGTCTCCAGGCCGCAAATATTGCTGCTCTTGCCGCATTCCACAAGCGCGATGATCGTTCCCCTGCCATTCCGCGAAGATTTGTCGATTGGACGCTTTTGACGGGTTTTTACGGGAGTCCGATCTCGTCATCGGATCACCAATTCGAAGCAATAAGCGGCGCCGTCGCAAGCGTGCGCAGCCCAGACCGTTTTAAGGAGGATGGCTTTCTGAATGGTTAGCGGCCGACCTTCATCAGAAGATCACGGCAGGCGAGGTCGATCGATCGGTCGCGAACTTACTTTGAAGTAATGTTTAATGCTTATGATGCGGCCTGAAGTCTATGAACCGAGGTCGTGTCATGCAATCCATACGTACCTTGCTGGCTGTCTTCGTCATAACGTTTGCAGCTGCATTGCCCGCATCCGCAAACAATCGAAACTTCATACTTTACAATCAAACCGATCTCGCTATTACAGGGTTTTGGACCTCAAGTTATAATAATGCCTATTGGTGGAAAATAGACCCCTGGAACTATGTACAGCCGCGCCGTTCCGCTTATATTTACTTTGACCTTAGTGGAGACTGCCAGGTACAAATTGCAATCGAGCTGTCTGATGGCACTAAAGTTTCTTGGGATGAGGGCTTTAATTTGTGCCATATCAACTTCCTAACGATCTGGATGGATAGCAATGGCGATTACGAAGCCACTGGTCGTTAACCATCTTGCTTATTGACCGCCGCCCCGGTCGGCTCGAGTATTACCGCAGCCTTTCGAAAAGCCGTTACGCATAGGCGATCTATACCATAGCTGAATTCCCGTCCCGCGGCCGACACAAGATGTCCAGGCCTAACCCACTAAAATGTGCCGGGGCGACCTATGCGCGCTTTCGAACCGCGGGACGGTTCACGATCCCTTCGAAAGGACAGATAGGTATCGACGAAATCAGGTACCCGCAATTCGATCCCGTTGGGGTCGGATGGGATGTTCGCGCCATAAGCGAAATACCAAACCTCGTCCGATGGCCGGCCGACGAGGCGGGCACCGCGCAGGCGGTAGTAGGGGCGCGATAGAACCCAGGAGCTCGCGATCAGCCGGCGCAGTCTCCTCCGGGAAAAGACGCCAATGCGTGCGATGACCGGCACCGATGCTAATACCCGCGCTGCCAATCGATGACATTGCGCAGCGGGCGGCCGTCCAAATAGGCGCGCAAATTGTCGCAAAAGATGTCGATCGCCCCGTGCCGGTTCTCATCGCTGGCGCCCGAGACATGCGGGGTGATCATGACCCGCGGGTCCGACCAAAGACGCTTCGGCGGCGGATGCTCGAACTCGCCGACATAAACGTCGAGGACGGCGCCGCGCAAATGATCGCGCTGCAGAGCATCCACCAGCGCGTCCTCATCGATGATCTCACCACGCGCGACATTGACCAAGATGCTGCCCGGCTTCATCCGGGCGAAGCGTTCGGTGTTGAACAGACGATCAGTTTCCGGCGTCCATTGGCAGCAGATCACGACAACATCGCTCTGCCCGAGAAACCCGTCGAGATCGGAGGGGCCGCCGATCTTGTTGAACCCATCCGGCAAGGGCGCACCCGGTTGTGGCGTGCGGCGGGTGCCGACGACGCGCATGCCAAGCCCGGCGCACAGGCGTCCGACATCCTGCCCAATGCCGCCCGCGCCGACGACACAGGCGGTCTTGCCGTCGAGCAGCAGCGAGCGGTAAGGGCGATGATCAAAGCTGCCGGTTTCTCGATCGAGCGCGACGCGGTTGAGTCCTTTGGCGAAATACAGAATGCCCGCGACTGCGTATTCGGCGATCGCCAGCGTACTGCCAACGCCGCGCGAGGTCGTCACAATGACATCGCCGCCCCATAAATCGCCAAGGCGCAGATTGCTGGCACCGGCGGGGCGCTGATGAAACCAGCGCAGGTGTGGCGCTCGGGCACGCAGATCGAGCGGATAAGGCCAGCCGCCGAGGATGATCTCCGCTTTGGACAGCAGCCGGTCGCGCTCTTCGCGGGTCCCGTGCCCCGCCGATGTCGGCGACAGGTATCGCGACGATGTATAGGCCGGCCAAGTATCGCGGATCTCGCCATCGAACCAGCCGCCGGCATCGGTGACGCGGACCGCCGGATCGACGGCCTCGATCCGAGCGCGCTCCGCCGGACTGATCCTGTTGATGGCCAGCACATTGGTCTCTCGCATCGGTACCGCTCGCTCTATCGCCTGTGTGTTTCCGCAAAGCTCATGTGTGTTTCCGCAAAGCTCATGCCATGTTGATGGCAGGAGGTCATCCGCTGGACCTGTTGCGCCGTCTTGCGGGATCGAATGGTGGCAACCGGCCGGGGTCAAAGGGCGACAGATCGATGGTCTTGGCCGCATCTTCGATAATCAGCTCGGCCATGGCCTCGCCGGTGGCTGGTGCATTCAAGATGCCCCAGACACTGTGCCCGGTCGCGACATAGGCGCCGCCGACCTCCGGCACACGGCCGATCAGCGGCAAGCCATCGCGGGCAATCGGCCGATAGCACGCCTGCCTTGCCAGGATCTTGGCCGAGGCCAAGACCGGTAACAGATCGCCGCACATCGCCTCGAGCCGCTCGATCGCACCCGGATCCGGCGTAACCCCGGCCGGGTCGCCCGGCAACGGCGTTTCGCTCGAAATGGCGCAGACATAAGTCGTGCCGTCAGAGCGCGGAAACAGCTCCGGCGCCGCTATCGCACCGCTGGCCTCGCGATATTCGCAAAACAGCGCCTCGGCCGGCACATTGGTCCCGGTTTCAAACACGAGGCTGTGACCCTTGAGCCCGAAAATCGCAGGGAGCGGCAGCCAAGCCGTGGCGAGGATCGACCATGGCCCCATCGCGATAACAACGGCATCGCCGGCGACAATTTCGCCATCGACAACGGCCCCCGCGACATTGCCGTTTTCCCGTCTTGCGATTCCAGTGACGCGGCCGATGCGCAATTGGGCGCCCTCAGCTTGCGCTGCCGCCATCATCGCCTTGGTAAACCGAGCCGGATGCACCTGCGCCGTGGTTTCCGGAGTGCCGAGCTGATGGGTCACGATTGCCTCGGCCGAAAGCCAGGCCAGATCGTATCCGCCCCGCCGGAGAGGACGGTTTCTCCCCCCGGCAAAGCCGCCATAAGTCGCCAGTCGTCGGTAACCCCAATCAGCATCGAGGGTTGCCGCCAGCTCCGCGTGCAAGGCAAAGCTGTGCCGTGCGAGCGCCGCCAATGACGTGCCGTCGCACCAATCCGCGGCGAGAAAACCGCCCGACTTGCCCGAGGCTGCACAAGCAAGCCCACTGCGCTCTATTACGGTCACCTTTATCCCACGCCGCGCGAGAAAATAGGCGATTGAAGCGCCTATGACTCCGCCGCCGCAAATCAGCACTTGCATCGATCCGCCCGCTGTTTGACCGGGACCCGAAAGGAAACGCCAGTGAGGCCACTCTAAAGGGTAAAACGACAACCTTGCCGGATCGCATTATCCTATATCGACTCGCGATAAACGTTCCGGCAGAATCTGCTTGGGGAAATTGTTGTCAGGATGCGCTGACATGAGGTCAGGGGGACTAATTGCTGTCGCTTTGGTAGCGTACTTCGTCTGTTCCGCCACATCGGCCGATGCGGCGTCGTGCCGGGCCAAGAAAAACCACAACTGCCTGGCAGCCCCGGCCGTGGTCAATCTAAGTAAAGTGCCCGAAATCTCTCGCGAAATTGTCCGCCAAGAGCCCGCCGTCGCCAAGCCGAAATCGAGCGTCGTGGAAGCGCCGCCGATTACGACCTATACCGGGCCCCTTATCGGCGTGAGTTCGATGGCGCATGTCCCGACAGTCGGCTATTACTGGTCGCTCGAACCCGATTCGCAAAAACCGTGAGCCATGGGCGGCGCGAACCGCGCCGCGGGCCGAGTGGTCAGCCCTGGACACGGAGGCCGCGGGTTGTTCTGAGGCCGAAACGATCAGGCGATCGAGCGGGTGAAGGTGCGCATCTGAACAGTTTTCGTCAGACCTATAGCGTTTGGCATGGGCCCGAGCGCACCGCCGATGTCTGTCTTCTGGCTTTTGGTTTCGCACTCGGCGTGTGCGGCGCAATTGTGATGCTGGTCGCGACCTTCAGCGTGCACCGCAATCCTCGTGTCGTTACAGGCGTCGGCGTCTATGCAATCGGATTGCTGGCCATGCTTGGCTGCTCATTGCTTTATCGATCGGCCACCGAGCCTCTGCGCCGCCAGTTCCTGCGCCGGGTCGACCATGCCGCGATTTTCGCGATGATTGCCGGGTCGGCGACCCCCTTTGCGATGATAAAGGGTAGACTCACCGGCGATATTGCGGCGGCGGCGCTTTGGACTGTCGCGGCACTCGGGATCACCTTCAAATTGTCGTTCCCGATCGGCACCATCCGTCGCTCCGCCGGTTTGTACCTGCTGCTCGGATGGGCCGCGCTCGCAGCCGTCGGCCCGGCTATCTCGGGCAAGACAGCAGTGCTGATCGCGGCGGGCGGCATGTTCTACTCCGTCGGGGTCGTCTTTCTGTTGTCCTGGCGCCAGCCCTATCGCCTGGCAATCTGGCACGCATTTGTGCTCGCCGGAGCCGCCTGCCACTATGCGGCGATAATGGATGCCGTGGTTTTCGGCTGAACCGGCGCCGCCGGGTTGCTGTCAGCCATCGTTTCCGGGCACAATTCCCGAAGCAGCGCTGCCCCGGGAAGGAATGGACATGAAAGAAGGCTACCGGTTTGTCGATTGCGACATGCACATCATGGAGCCGATGGATCTGTTCGACAAATATCTCGATCCGGCGTTCAGGCCGCGGATCACCTCGTCGCTAAAGCGGCTCGATGGCGGCGCTACCGGCATGCGCGGCCGGCCCTTATGGTTCTTCGACGGTACGCCGACAAGTAATGACGGCAACATCTCGCAATACAACCGCATTCGCGGCCCTCTGGTCGGTGCGCGCGGCAATAAGAACGTGATGTTTGCGGTCGAGCGCGGCTATAACGCCGAGTCGCAGATCATGGGCATGGAGATGGAAGGGATCGACATTGCCGTGCTGTTCCCGACCGCCGGCTTGTCGTTTCTCGCGCGCGACAATATGGACCCGCAATTCTCCAACGCGATTTGCCGCGCCTACAACGATTGGCTGCATGATTTTGTCCAGCACAGCCCCGACCAGTTGAAGATGGCGGCGATGCTGCCGGTGCACGATGTCAACCTCGCCTGTCGCGAGCTCTACCGCTGCGTCAAGGAATATGGCGCGGTCGGCGCCTTTGTTCGGCCCAATTATGTCAATGGCCGCTACTGGCACTCGACCTATTGGGACCCGCTCTACGGCATGCTGCAGGAGCTCGAAGTCCCGCTATGCTTCCACGAGGGCACCGGCTCTTATTATTCGACAATCGAGCCGCGCTTTGGCGAAAACCGCTTTATGCGCCATGTCGCCAGTCACTCGACCGAGATGCAATTGGCGCTGATCGCGCTGATGCTGGGCGGCATTTTCGAATCCTATCCGCGGCTCAAAGCCGCGTTTCTCGAAGCACAGAGCTGGTGGGTGCCGGGGCTCTTGGGCCGCATCGAATGGGATCTGCGCCAGCATCACCAGGCCGACGCGCCCTATCTGAAACTGACACCGTTCGAGTATTGGCAGCGCAACTGCTTTTCGGCGATCGAGAGCGGCGAGCGCGAGGTCGGTTCGATCGTCGAATTGCTGGGCGGCGCCGACAACATCTGCGTGTCGAGCGATTTCCCGCATTTCGACTCGAGCTTCCCCGAAGTATCGACCCGCGTGCTGCGCAACCCCAGCATCACCCCGGATATCGGCGGCAAGATCCTGTCGGGGGGTGCGCGCCTCTACGGGCTTGGCGACGATGATTTCGCCAAAGCCGACGCCGCCGCCAAGCGCCGCGACAATATGGCCGCTGGCCGCGCCTAGACCATTCAGGGGCGGTCCGGCGCAGCGCGCGCGTCGAGAATGAAACGCCTTGTAGCGATTTTGGTTGAGGCGATGGTGTCCGCGGCCAAGAGATTGCGCATCAATGATAGCCAGGCCATCTCTTGCTCCGAATTGAAGCTGAATCGGATGCCGACGAACCTGTCGATCAAAAATGCGCCCGATAACATCGTCGCCCGACTAAAACGCCGCGCCGCCGAGCACCATCGCTCGCGGCAAGGCGAATTACTGGCGATTGGGAGGAGGCCGTGTCCTCATCCCGCCGCCTGACCCCAACTGACGTGCTGGCGGAAGTGAAGCGACTGGGCCTGCGTACGCCTACTGAAGCCGTTAAAATTATCAGAGCGGACCGCGATGGCCGCTAAGATGGCGGATGCCTCCGCCCTGGCCGCATTGCTGTTTGGCGAGCCGGAAGGCGAGCACGTCGCCACTCACCTTGCCGAGGATCATCTTGTGGCGCCGACCTTGCTCGCCTTCGAACTTGCCAGCGTCTTATGCTTAGCTTAGCGTCGACCAGTAACTTCGATTTGCGCTACAAGTCGAAAATCGGGGGGTCTAGGCCGCCTCAAGCGTCAAAGAAGACAACCAACCCTTGTTAGATTTTCGCAAGCTTATCCGGTTTCGGTCGATCGTATCCTCCAGATCAGCGAGCCTTTCGAGGCAATGTCGAATTTTCGATGCAGCCTTGTCTTTGATATGCTCCCAGTAAAGCAGTCGGATCAGTGTTTCGGCTGGTTTTGGAATTTCTGCTTTACCCTTCTCCCAGCGATGTACAGTCTGCTCTCCAACCTCAAGAAGCTTCGCAAGCCTCGCCTGCGACATCAACATCTCATGACGCAAAAATCTGATCTCCTTGCCGGACAGGTTTTTCTTGTCTGCAATTAGTGTTCGACCAATGGCCTCATGGAGGCCGTCGATATCCGTAATCCGCACTTCCTGCCCGCCAGGAGCCTCGACGAATTCGTAGCCGTCGGCGAGATAAACATTATCCAGCCCGCTCTCGGTATAGTGATACGTCTGGTCAGTCATGGCTCCTCCAATCCCCCCGCTTCATTCCCTCCATCAAATCACGGTCACAACGGAGAAGTCCCTCATGCGCACGGCTACTACGACTTGGACTCGACGACCAGCGACGAATCTCCTCATCTTGATCCGCCAATCACCGTAGTCGTCGCGTACCGGCCCAGATACACCTTCTCCCTTGCGCACAGTCTCCAAAA
>JAFAOB010000212.1 GCA_019238055.1 Alphaproteobacteria bacterium | reverse complement strand
GGACTCTACGTGACTTTTCGCAAAGAGATGCAGGCTGCCGTCGAGGCCAATCTTAAGGCCGTGCCACGGAAGCAGCGTGCGATGATTCGCAAAGGGATGCAAAACGGGCTGCGTTCCGAGATCGATACCGGCGTGGATCGGCTGTATCGTATCTACTCAGAGAGCGTTCGCAACTTAGGCACTCCGGTTTTTGCCAAGTCCTACTTCCGCCTTCTTGTCGAAGAATTTTCGGATTGTTGCGATATTGTTACGATCGTCAGTGATCAGAAAGCGGTCGCGGCCGTCCTGAACTTTTATTTTCGTGACCAAGTCCTCCCGTTCTATGGAGGGGGCTTGCCAGCGGCCCGGCGGTTGGCAGCCAACGACTTCATGTATTGGGAAGTCATGCGGCGGGCTTGTGAGCGAGGTTACCGCGTCTTTGATTTTGGCCGAAGCAAAACCGGCACTGGGGCGTATGCGTTTAAGCACAATTGGGGCTTTGACCCGACCCCCTTGATATATCAATTCCGGGTTGCTCCAGGACATCGTGCTCCCGAACTCAATCCGCTCAATCCAAAATTTCGGCTGCTCGTCGCTGCCTGGAAGCGGATGCCGCTGCCGCTCGCAGAGCGGATGGGCCCGTTTATCGTAAAAGGGATCGGGTGACAGTGAATTTTACGCAGAGGACGGCTTCGCTCAATCAAAGCGTTGGGGCTGTTCCGCCGGTTCAAAGCACCGATCGGGTGGGCAAGGGTTCCACCCTGGCTCCGGGTTGGGTGCCTGCGGCCATCCTGATCGCCCCCGCAGCCGTCGTTTTTGGCTTTGCTTTTTCCCACGATATACTTAGCGCCGTCAGAGTCTGGATCGCGTCAACCGCTTACAACCACTGTTTTCTTGTCTTGCCGCTGATCGGGTACTTGCTCTGGGAAAGGCGACCCCTGTTCTTTGTGATTTCGCCCTCGCCGAGTTTTTGGCCACTTGTTGCGATACTGCTGTTGTCAGCCGTCTGGCTCGTCTCCGCTGTGCTCGATCTTAACGAGGGACGTCAGCTTGCGGTGGTCGCCACGTTCGAAATCGTTCTGCTCGCGACTCTCGGCGCGCGTGCTTTTCGGCTGCTACTAGCCCCCGCTCTGTTCTTGTTTTTTCTGGTACCGAGCGGGGCCTTTCTGGTGCCCATATTGCAAAAAATTACCGCCAATATTGCCGCCCATGGACTTCATTTACTGAATATCCCGGTCTACTCCGACGCTATGATGATCGAGATACCGGAAGGACGATTTGAGATTGCCGAAGCCTGTGCCGGGTTGCGTTTTCTGATCGCTTCGATCGTATTCGGCTGCTTTTTTTCTGTGACGATGTACGACAGCTTTATTCGGCGCGCACTGTTTATCGTGCTGTCAGCGACCGTGCCCGTCGGTGCTAACGGTTTGCGGGCGCTCGGTATTATCACTTTGGCGCATCTTGAGGGCAGTGCCGCCGCCGTTGAGGCCGATCACATTTTGTACGGTTGGATTTTCTTTTCCCTCGTGATCTTGCTTCTCATAGCGATCGGCATGGTGTTTGTCGATAAGGGGAACCGACCGCCTACGCTTCCAGGAATACCCGGCTCAGCCGGCTCGCCAGGACGGCTTGCGGTGGTTGCAGCTCTTGCGGTTGGTCTTGCTTGCGCTGGACCAGTCTATGCCGCACGGCTCAACAGCCAAGCTCCCGCTATCACGCTTCCGCCAAAGGAAAGCATGAAGATCATGCCGCCCTGGCGCGCCGAGCGCCATGCGGCTGTGGATTGGCGACCATTGGTCCATGGTGCAGATCGCGAACTGCTGCAAACCTTCGCAGAGCCGGGTTCTCCACCCGTCATCAGCTTTATCGCCCTTTATCGTCTGCGCGCTATCGGAAACGCTTTGACCAATAGCGAGAATCGAATTGCCGACGAAAAGACTTGGCAGGTCACAAGAAGCGCCCGCATCAAAGCTCCGATCGCCGGCCGGTCGGAGACGATAAACACGGTTCAAATGGCAAGCGGACCGCAGCGCCGGCTGGTCTGGTCGTTTTATATCGTAGATGGCGAGATCACGACGGGGCTGTTCGAAGCGAAACTTTTGCAGGCGCGCGCCGTTCTGTTGCGCCGCTCGCCGATTGCCGCTTTTGTCGCCGCTTCGGCGAGTAGCACCGAGTTTGGTGATCAAGCCAGCGATCAATTGCAGCGGTTTTTCGAGGCGTCACAGCCGACGCAGCGACTTCTGACGGTGCTGAGTGAAGGGCGTAGTGCGAGTGCCGATATCGCACGACCCTAGATAATATTGCTTAGCGGCAATCGCACGCCTCACCTGGGAGCAAGCTTGTATGGGACGATTGTTGTCAAGCCTTCACATGCTGTTCCCCGCGCAATCAGATTACGCCGCCGCCCCCGCATACCGCCCCCGCATGCCGGCGGTGCAATCTTGTATTAGCATGTTTATGTTAGTTTAGGCCTCCGTGGCTGGGAGCCTTCAATGCGTCGCTCTTCGGAACCGCGCGTCAGTGTTGTCATACCTGCGTACAATGCGCAGGACTTTATTGCCGAAACTTTGGAATCTGCCCTCGATCAGTCGTTTCGTTCCTTCGAGATTATTGTTGTCGATGACGGCTCCACGGACGGAACGGCGGCGGTCGTGGAGAGGTATCGGGATCGCGGCGTGATACTGTTAAAGCAGACGAATTTTGGATTACCCGCGTCACGCAATCGCGCATTGTCAGTGGCACAGGGCGAATACGTAGCACCGCTCGACAGCGACGATCTCTGGGAATCCACCTATCTCGAGAGAATGACCGAGTTTCTGGATGCTAATCCAGAAGTCTCAATTGCATTTAGCGACCAACTGTTTTTCGGGAATTCAAAGTTCTCTGGCAGGAGATATCAAGAGGTTTACCCACCATCGCCGCCCATTACATTTGCCAAATTGGCAGGAGGAAGCTCCAACATCAGCCTCTCCGCAACATTGAGGCGGGAGGTCTTCACTCGGATTGGGCTTTTTGACGAGGAGATGACGGAGGGTGCAGAAGATTTTGATTTGTGGCTGAGAGCACTGCATGCCGGATGCCGCATCGAGCCGGTCCCTTGCGTCCTGGCCCACTATCGGCGCCATGTCGATAGTCTCTCAAATAGCAAGCCGGTAGAGAAAGCCGTCCTCTACGCGTTGGGCAAATGGCGAGGCGAAAAGTCGCTTACGCCACCCGAGAGAGAGGCCGTAGAAACAACCTATCTAAGAATACAAGCTTATCTGGACGTTCGGGAGGCGATCGGTCACACCCATACCGGTGATTATGCACTTGCCTTAGCGGCGCTGCGCCGGGCGTGCGAGTACAATCCGAAATGGCGGTATCGAGTGGCTCAGCTCGGGCTTGCGGTCTGGCCCGGACTTACGCGGGTTGTCTTGCGCGGGGTGAATTAAAATGCTTCTGGACGAGTGGCATTGTGGAACGGGGCTTGAGCCGCTTGGTTCGTCGCGGCCGGCGGCGATTTTCTCGCCCGAGTGCCATGTGCCTGGGCGGGATCGCCCGGAAAATACCGAGAATGATGCCGCGGGTGCAGGTATCGGAGCCGTTCAATCGCATTCACACCCAAACCCCGAGGAATTAATTGCGGGAAAACGCATTCTTTTTTTAGTGGGAGGGCCGCGCAGCGGAACAACCTGGCTGCAATTGCTGCTATCCCGCTCATCGCGCATCGCGACCGCCAATGAAACACACTTGTTCACGGCGTATACACCTTCCCTGTTTTCGGCATGGGAGCATCACCAACAAAACGTGCGCAGGCTTGGTTTGCATAACCTGATGCGCGAAGACGAATATTTTGCGCTTGTCAAATATTTTGTTTGCGCGGTTATGGCAAAGATCGCGGAAAGAAATTCTCGAGCGGAGATCATTTTAGAAAAAACACCGGATCACGTGCTCTATTGGAAGAGCATCCTGAAGACATTCCCGGAGGCGTTATTTTTGCACGTTGTAAGAGATCCGCGGAGTGTTGTTGCTTCGCTTTGTGCGGCAGGAGCTGGCTGGGGCGCACAATGGGCGTCGCGCGAGGTCCTCGAGAATTGTGAGACCTGGATCAAATACATTAAGAAAAGCCAAGGACTCAAAGCTGTCAGCAATAATTTTCTCCAAGTCAGATATGAGGATCTGTGGCAACACGGAGAAGAAACGTTGCTTTCGGTCTTCTCATGGCTTGGGGTTGATGTCAGCCCTCAGGAGTGCAGTCAATATTTAAGCGAATGTGATATCGATAATCTCCGCAACAACCGTCTGACAGGAGCGCCGTGGGATCTGACGACGGAGCCAAAAGATTTCTACAGAAAGGGCGGAACCGAGACTTGGCGGGACGAACTGACCGCAAGAGAAGTGTATTTGATTGAACATCTCACGCGCGAGCTGATGCGCGAGTTTGGGTATGCCCCGATATCGATGCGGCGCAAATTCATTCTTCCGCTGATCATGGCAAGCCGCATACGAACCGGCATCGCCTGGCGGCTGCAAGCCCGCAGGGCTAACCGCGATAATCGGTGAGTTTTGCAATCTAACCAGCTGTGGAACGGCAGCGATGCGGCACCGACAACGGAGCCCGTGCGGGGTTGCAATATGATCAAACGACGCACGGCTGGCCTTATCCAAACGATAACGATGATCGATTGGGACGGCCGCAAATGAGCCTGCCGGATAACACCAACGGCGCGGCATGCGGCACGCCCGCGGCGGTCACCAGCGAGGATATGCGCGGACACGCGGTTCGCGGGGCCGTCTGGATGGCGGCCTTGCGTTGGTCGGTCCGTCTGCTCAGCATTTTCAATACCGCAATACTGGCACGGCTTTTGACCCCGGCGGATTTCGGCCTGATGGCGATGGCTAACCTCGCCTTGGCAGTAGTAGCCGTATTGGGGCTCGGCGGTGAAGATTTAGCTTTGATCAGAATGGGGCGCCCCACCCGTGAATACCTGGACTCGGCTTGGGCGCTACGCATTATTACCAGCTCTCTTCTCTTTATTTGCACATTGGCGATGGCGCCTGTCGCGCGTTGGTATTTTGAATCACAAAAGGTGGAGCTGCTGATTTATGTCATATCGCTGCGCGTGTTGCTCGAGGGCTTTGTCAACATTGGAACCGTATACTTTCGTATCGATCTGAATTTTAGCAAAGAATTCCGCTATTCGATCTATCGAAAGCTGGCTGACGTCGTGATTGTAGTGCCATGCGTATTGATCGTCCGTGATTTTTGGGGATTAGCAATCGCGGTAGTCCTGTCAAAAGTCGTGGATGTCATCCTCAGTTATATTATGCACCCGTTCCGTCCACGATTTCGGCTGGTGAAGCTCGGCGAAATTTGGTCGTTTTCCGCATGGACTCTCGTCGTACGCATTGGCTCTTTTTTTGCTGACAAGGCGGATCAGTATGTCGTAGGGGCGATGACCAGCCCCGCGATCATGGGAGCTTACACTGTCGGCGCGGAAGTCGCCCTGACACCGGGCGCTGATCTTGTCCAACCGGTCATGCGGGCGATGTTCCCAGTCTATTCGCGGTTGCTGAACGACCCTCA
>JAFAOB010000210.1 GCA_019238055.1 Alphaproteobacteria bacterium | reverse complement strand
GCGCAGCAATGCCTGGGTGCTGGAGAACAAGCGCTTGGCGCTGCGCTACGACCGGCTCGGGTTTGTCATTCAGTCGCTGCTCCAGGCGGCCTGCATATTCCTGGTTGCAGGCAGGCTCGCTCGGGAATTCTGAAAACCGCCTCTTAGAGATCACTGAGGATCTTTGTCATCCTGAGGAACGGCCCTCGGGCCGCGTCTCGAAGGACGCACCGCGGTTTCTCAGCGCGAGAGCGCGCGGAAATGGCCGCGATGTCAGTCGACCTTCACGAGTTTTTGCAGGCTGCGCAGACCCGGCGGCAATTCCTCGCCTTTGGCGCGCACGCGGCGGCCCCAATTGGTGAACGAGACCTCCCCGACGTAAATATCGCCGCGCGAGTCGACGGCGAGCCCGTGCGGCGAGATGAACTGGCCCGACTCAAGCCCGGCATGCGCGTGGCCAAGCCGCACCAAGAGTTCGCCCTTATGCGTGTAAATGCTGACTCGGGGCCCGCAATTCGGCACATCGATGTTGACCGCCATATCCGGCCCGATCTCACCGACAAAAAAGCGCGGTGTGCGGCTGCCAGTCTCCATATAGAGGCCCGACGGCCGATGCATGTTGTTCCACTGTGTCTCGTATTTGCCGTTCCCGTCAAAGACCTGGACGCGGTGGTTTTCGCGGTCGGCGACATAGACCCAGCCGTCCGGATCGCAACAGATATTGTGCGCAATATTGAACTGGCCGGGATCGGTGCCGGGCTCGCCCCATGACATTAGCAATTTGCCGTCGGGTGAATATTTGTGCACACGGGAATTGCCGTACCCATCGGAAATATAGATATCGCCCTGCGGCGAGAGGGCCGTGTGGGTGCAGCGGTTGAACGGGTCGCCGCTCATATAAGGGGCGTGCTTGCCCGGGATGCCGATCGTCAACAGCACCCTGCCCTCGAGCGTGCACTGGCGGACCGTGTGGTCGCCGTCATCGGTCAGCCACAGCGTATCGTCAGGCGCCACAAAGACACCGTGCGGGCGCACGAACACGCCCTCGCCCCAACTCCGCAAGAAATTACCGTTGCGGTCAAAGACACACATCGGATGCTTGCCGCGATTGAACGCGTATACGTTGTCGTGCCGGTCGACGCCGACTGCGGCGACATCGGCGTTGAATTCATAGCCGGGCGGCAATTTCGCCCAATTCTCGGCGACCTCGTAGCGATAGCCGTCGGTTCCGAGTATGACCGCCATGGCGCTCTCCTCCTCTCAGCGTTCGAGCCATTATGGTCCGCTTGGAAGAGTGTCTCAACGCGCCCGCGCCGCTACCGGACGCAACGGGCTCAACCCTGCTGGGAAGGCGAGTGAGATGGCCAGGGTGGCGAGGGCGGTCAGTGTCGCGACCAGATAAACCTCGTGCAGCGATGCGGCGACCGCCCCGGTCAGGCGGGCGATCTCGGCGGCGCCGAGACTGTGACGCAGCGCCGGTTGCAACAGCCGGTTGACGGCGTCGCCGGCGTCGGGAACTCGGCGAAAGACGCCGAAATTGAGGATCGCGCCGCCGAGGGCCGCGCCGAAGGATTGCCCGAGGATGCGCATAAACATATTGGCGCCGGTGGCGACGCCACGCTCGTTCCACCCGACGCTGGCTTGGATCGACACCAGAAAGGCGGTGTTGCACGCGCCCATGCCGATCCCCATGACCAACGATCCGCCGGCCGCCCAGGCGACACCGCTCGACGGCTGCAGCCGGGTCAGCATTGCCGCGCCAATCACCAGCGCTACGGCGCCGAGCGCCGCCGACAGCCGATAGGAGGTGCGAATCATCAAGCGGCCGGCGGCAAAGGAGGCGAACATCCAGCTGACCGACATGCAACCGAGCACCAGCCCGGCGACACTCGGGGAGCGGCCCATGACCCCTTGCACATAGGTCGGCAGAAAGGCACTGATCGCCATCATCGTCGATCCGGTGCCAAAGATGCCAAGATTGGAGAGGGCGATGACCCGATTGCGCCACAGACGGAACGGCACCATCGGCTCGGGCTCTCGCGTCTCGTGCACGAACAGGAACACTAGCACGGCAAGCCCGAACCCGACCAGCGCGACGAGGCTGCCGCCGTCGAGACTGCGCGCCTGGACCAGGGCCAGCATCGGCGCACCAACCCCGACGATCAACATGACAGCGCCGAGATAGTCGATGTGGCGCCGCCGCCGCTCGACTTGCTCGGGCAGATAGGCCGCGAACATCGCAATGCTGATCGCCCCGATCGGCAGGTTCACCCAGAACACCAGGGCCCAATGGACATGCTCGACGAGAAAGGCGCCGAGCGCCGGGCCAATGATTGCCGAGACCCCGAACACGCTCGACAGATAGCCTTGCACCCGGGCGCGCTCTGCGGGAGTGTAGATGTCGCCGACAACGGTGCTGGCGATCGGCTGGATGGCACCGGCGCCGATCCCCTGCAATGCGCGAAACGCAACCAGTGCGATCATGGTCCGCGCCAAGCCGCACAATGTCGTACCGACCAGAAAAATGCCGGTCCCGACAAAAAAGATCCGCTTGCGCCCGTAGAGATCGGCGAGCCGGCCATAGACCGGCACGGTCACCGCCATCGTCAGCAGGTAAGCTGCGAAGACCCAGCTGAACAGCCGAAAGCCGCCGAGATCGCCGACAATCGTCGGCATCGCGGTGGCGATAATGCTGCTTTCAACCGCAGCCATGAAGGTCGCAATCAGCGCTGCCAGCAGCACCATGCCGCGATGCGGTACGACCACAGTCGGTCGGTGCTGCTGCCCGAGGGCTTGATCCAAACCGATGCCTCCCATTTAGGCAAAGCGCTGATTTAATGCGCATCACCGCTGACCGGCAATGCGCCAGGCGATGCATGGGCCGGGAAGCTGGTCTGCCTTGATGCAGCCTTTGCGAAAAGATGCATGCGTGAGCCCGCGCGCGCCTAACCGCGGCTGACCTTGCTCGCACACGGGAAATTCCTTTGGTCAACCGAGAGAGCAGAGGGGGTCGAGACACTCGGCGGTTCGTGGCACAGCAGGCATTTCCGCGGTCCGAGCGTCCCGCGATTTGCGACCCTGCCCGCGAATGCTGAGCATGAATCCTGCCAGCTACAATCTGATAACTAACCCCAACTATGGATACGCCTTGAGGCGTTGGCTTGTGAGCGAGATGGAAGGCTTGCCCGGCCTGAAAGCGTAAGCGACGAGGCAGGACAGGACATGGACCATGGCGTTGATCACCGACCTGTGGCGTGAATGCTCAAGCC